>CAMLCX010000087.1 GCA_946478635.1 uncultured Pseudomonadota bacterium | reverse complement strand
TTGAATAAAGCGGAAATCAAAGGACAATTTGTTATTCGCTGCTACCGCGGATTGAAATCGCTGAGCATCACGTCGATCACCGTCAGTTTCTTTTCGGTTTCGTGCTTCAATGCGTTTTCGATCGCCGGCTTGATCTGTCCCGGCTCGCTCACCCGGTAGCCGTAGCCGCCGTGCGCTTTGCCGTAATACTGGTAATCGGGCCGCGGACCGATTTCCGCGCCGTAGTGCACGCCGGTGGTTTTCGCGGCGCCGTCGGGGAAATACTTGATCAGACTGGTTTCCATTGAAAGATACCGGCCGTTGTTGAAGACGACCACGTGGATCGGCAGGCCGTATTCCTCCGCCACGCCGAGGCAGGAGGGCACGGCGTTGTAATGAAACGCGCCGTCGCCGATGAGCGCGAAGACCGGACGATCGGGCATCGCCAGCTTCACGCCGAGGGCATAACTCAAACCGACGCCGAGACCGCCGGTGATGCGCGCGAAGTACGACTGGGGCTTGTCGCGCCCGATGGCTTCCTGGATCAGCGAACGGTAGACCGTCGTCTCTTCGGAGATCACCGCGTTTTCCGGCAGCGCTTCGCTTAAGACGTTGCAGAGCCAGCGCGGGTCGATGGGTGTATCGTCGGCGTGCTTGCGCGCTTCGGTTTTGAGCTTGCCGAAATAACTGTCGTGCTGCTCGCGGCTCCGCGCCAGGCGCTGCTCATAGGCGCTACGGTTGGCGGCGACGCGCTCGGATGAGCGCGCTTTTTTGACGAGCTTTTCCAGCGTGGAAGCCGGCGGGGCGACCAGCGCGAGATCGACGTTGTAGCCCCAGTAGGGCAGGCGCGAGTTCGGAAACTCTGCCGCGATGGAAATAACCTTGGCGTTCTTCGGTCCCTTGCTGGCGGGATACCACGGCGTCACGGCATCGACCATGAGCACGAGGTCCGCCGCGTCGACGGCCTTGGGATCATGGTGCTGGTAAAGCGGATGGGTTCTGGGAAAATTGACGAACGCCGGCCGGTAAGTTTCCATCACCGGAATCGAGAACAGCTCGCACAATTCCACCAGGCGCTCGACGGCGCGCGGATCACCGCCGGCATGCTCGGTCACAGCCACCGGATTTTTCGCATCCGCGATCCAATTCAAAGCCCGGTCGAGGGCTTCGTCGCTCACTGCGGCGGGCCGGATGACTTCGTTGGATCGTCCGTGGTCGGCTAAATTGACTTCCTCCATCATGCATTCGAAGGGAATGCCGATCAGCACCGGTCCGGCGGGCGGCTCGAGAGCGATCTGGACAGCGCGCTCGATGGTCGGCGCGAGAAGCTCGGCGGCCATGACCCGGTCGGCCCACTTGACGCAGCCGCGCAGCAAATCGGGCGAACCGCCGAGATCGGTAAGGTCGTGCAGCCACTGGCCGCCGGGGTCGGCAACCCGGATATTTTCGCCGTAGGCGGAGATCTCGCCGCTGATGATCACCATCGGCGTGCGCTCGTGCAGCGCCGCGCGCAAAGTCATGGCGGCATTGAGCGGTCCGGCGGTTGCGTGCAGCATGACCACTTGCGGCCGCCCGGTGACTTTCGTGTAGCCGGCCGCCATGGCGACAGCGACCGCTTCGTGGCGGCAATTGACATAGCCCGGTTTTTTGATGCCCTGCTCCGCCTGCTCGGCGAGAGCTTCCCATACCGGCGGCCACTCAGAGCCCGGCGACGAGAGAATATAATCGATTCCGCTTCGCTGCATCACTTTTAGCATCGCATGTCCGCCGCGCATGTTGTTCTCCTTTTTTATCGGGTAAGTTTTTTTCGCATCTCGGGCAGGAAACCGCTCGCCTCGAGATTTTGCACCACACTGCCGGTAATGATCTGCTCCAGATCGGCTTCTTGAACTTTGGGGTTGACCTTGACCAGCAGTCGCTTGAAAAGTCTCCACGCCTCGAGGTTGGGCGCGACGTCCAGATTGGGCATTTGCAGCCGGGCGACTTTATACGCCGCCTCGACATCTTCTTCCTTGGTTAGCCGGAGGTTTTTTCTGAGCGCTTCGGCAACGTCGCGCTTGTTCGCCGGATCGAGAATAAACGCGAGCGATTCGACCACGCCCTTGGTTAAATTGACCATGGTTTCGTGATTGATGGCGCTGGAGTCCTTGGGCGCGCACATGACGGTCAATTGGAAAACCATATTGACGGTGCCGACGTCGGCGAGCGACTTGGCGCCGGCGCGCTTGGCCATGTCGGCGTAACTGTACGGCACCACCATGGCATCGACGTTGCCGGTGACGAGCGCCTGAGTCACCGTGCCGGTGTCGCCGAGCACGCGCATGTTGAACTTGTATTTATCGGGATCGATCTTGAGCGCCTCCAAAGCGCCCATGGTGGAAAGCCAAAAGCCGCCGCCGATGCTTTGCACGCCGAAGCTCTTGCCTCGCAGATCTTCCAGCGACTCGATGCCCTTGCGCACGATCAGTTCGCGCGGGATCCGGTTGTTCCCGGCGGCGAAACAGGTGAGCTTGAAGCCGCTCACCGAAGAATTGAGCGCGCTGCTCGGCGCGGCCCACACCAGCGGCACACCGCCCGAGGCGAGAGTTGCCATCATGATCGGTCCGCTGCGCGTCTGCAGCACACGCGGATCGACGCCGTATTTGCGGAAAATTCCCTTCTCGATGCCGACCCAGAGCGGCACCATGGTTTCGTTGTGGCCGCCGTAAGCAATCAGCAGCGGCCCGGCCGCGTCCGTCTTATCGACGAGCACGGGCAGAGCGATGAGCAGAGCCGAACACAGCAGAACGCGCAGGAGCGAGGTCATTGGCGGATTCCTTTTTGCCGGCATACTCGGCTGCTAGTACCACACCGCAAGGCATTTGCACAGACCATGGAAGCGGCTTTCGCCTGATTGACAATTGTATTCAGTCGGTAGTTGACAACGGCTGGGGCGCGAGGCATATGATCCGGTCTTTGAAAGATTTTTACATCAACGGAGGAGCGTCATGGTGAATCGGTTTGATCGATTTTTACTCGTAATCGTCCTGCTGGCGACGGCATCCACGGCCGCCGTCGCGCAGGATACCATCCCTTTCGTGCCGTCGCCGCCGCATGTCGTGCAGCGGATGCTGGAAGTTGCGGAAATCAAAAATGGCGATGTTCTCTATGACATGGGCAGCGGCGATGGGCGCATCGTCATCGAAGCGGCAAAAAAATTCGGCGTGCGCGGCGTCGGCATCGATCTCAATCCGGATCTGGTCGCCAAGGCGCGCGAGAACGCGGCAAAAGAAGGCGTGAGCCACCTGGTGGAATTTCGCGCCCAGGACGGCCTGACCGTGGACATCTCCGAAGCGACCGTGGTGACGCTCTATATGTTCAAATGGTTCAACAATGCGCTTCGCCCGAAACTGCAAAAATTAAAGCCGGGCTCGCGAGTCGTCGCGCACGACTTCGATATCGATGACTGGAAGCCGACGAGAATCGAGTCCGTGACCGCGCCCAAGGATGGCTCGGACTACGCCGAATCGCGCACGCTGTATATTTGGATCGTTGGCGATACGCCGGCGATGCCTTGAATGGTAAATTATAGGATAAGAATGGATTACCGCAGAGACGCAGAGAACACGGAGAGGACGATTTTAAATGGGCTGACAGAGAGAATGAGTTTCTTATCGAAAAATGGTCCGAACTCTGTGAACTCTGAGTCCCTGTGGTGAATCCGTTTTTTGGAAAAAGTCAGAGCGTCAGACAATTAAGGAGGGTTTTCACATGACCGTGGCATACAATCCGGCTGGCAAGTTCGACATTAAAGTCTCGGAGACCGAGTTCCGGCGCGCGCCGACGCGCACGTTGATGGCGCGGGTCTATCAGCCCCAGGGCGATGGACCTTTTCCGGTATTACTGGACCTGCACGGCGGCGCGTGGAACAACCAGGACCGCACGGCCAACGAACCGATGGATCGCAGCCTGGCGTCGAGCGGCATCCTAGTTGTGGCCATCGATCTGACCCGCGCGCCCGAAGCGCCCTATCCGGCCTCGGTGCAGGATGCCAACTATGGCGTTCGCTGGCTCAAAGCGAAAGCCAAGGAATGGAATGGCGACCCCGCCACCGTGGCGGCCTTGGGCAGCTCGAGCGGCGGCCACGAGATCGAACTGTGCGCCATGCGTCCCCATGATCCGCGCTATAACGCGCATCCGTTGGCGCAGGCGCCGAATCTCGACGCGACTCTACCGTTTGTCGTCGCCCGCTCGCCGGTGAGCGATCCTTTCGCCCGCTACCAACAGGCGGAAAGACGACAATGGGCTGAAATGATTCAGAACAGCAAAACCTATTTCAATCCATGGGAGTCCATTCACGAAGGCAATCCGCAGAAGATTCTCGAGCGCGGCGAGAAGGTGGCCTTGCCACCGATGTACATCCTACAGGGCGAGTTGGACGACAACGTGCTGCCTGAAGTGCAGGAGCGCTTCGTCGCCACCTATAAAGCGGCCGGCGGCGAATGCGAGTTCGAGGTTTTTAAAGGCAGCGAACACCGTTGGGTCGCGACGCCAGGGCCGCAGACGGACCGCGCCTACGAACAGATCAAGGCGTTTATCGCGCGCCAGTTGCACGCGCAACGCCTGGCGGCGTGAGCGCGCAAAGCGCACGGTCTGGCGTCCAGTGTCTCGCGTCTAGGGTTTTTGTTTTCGGAAGCAAGTTTAGAAGTATTTCACCGCAGGGTGTTGCTGAGTCTCCGAAAAACCCCAGACGCTAGACCCGAGACTCTGAACGCTCTTTTACCCGGCGAACCGCCGGTGATCGACCATCAGTCAGCGGTCCTGCACGACCTTGATTCTGGCTTTGGCGAAGATTTCCGCCGCCGCGTCATTGCGGATGCCGGATTGAAGCCAGACCGAGGCGGGTTTCTTGGCCAAAACATCCTCGATGTGGCCGGTAACATCATTAGACCGGCGAAACACATCGACCATGTCGATCTCTCCCGGGATATCCACTAACCTGCGGTAAACCTTCTTACCGAGAATGACTGTCGCGTCGGGGTAGTAGACCGGCACCGGCACGATCTCGAAACCGGCGTCCTGAAGATATTTGGGCACATACACCGACGGCTGATCCGCCTGCGCTTCGGTCTTGATGCCGAGCACCGCGATCCGCTTGGTTTGCAATATCAAATCGCGGATCTGCTCGGCGGCAACAAGAAGATTTTCCTGCCATCCCATGGAGGCAGCCTACCAGAAGATCGCCGCAGGATCGATCGCTTAATTCGCAGTTCAGCCTTGACGCCCGGCGGTCCGGCGTATTAATAGCCAAACATTCATTGAAAAAACTGAGTTGCGGCTCGCGGCAAAATTTCATGTGCATTAAGTGAACGCTAGAGGACAATGAACTATGGCTGAACATAAAGTTGTCGGCACTTCGGTGCCGCGCGGTGAGGGCGGCGATAAGGTCCGCGGCCGCACGGTCTATGCGGCCGACGTCAAGCTTCCGGGTTTGCTCTGGGTAAAAATCTTGCGCAGCCCGCATCCGCACGCGCGCATCCGGAGCGTCGATATCGTGAAGGCGGAGAAAGTGCCCGGCGTGCGTGCGATCATCACCGGCGCGGACGTCAAGGGACATCTCGTCGGTAAACAAATTCGCGACATGCCGGTGCTTTGCTGGGATCGGGTGCGTTTTGTCGGCGACCGCGTCGCCGCCGTCGCGGCGGAGACGGTGGACGCCGCCGAAGAAGCGCTGCACCTGATCGATGTGGACTACGAACTGCTGCCCGCGGTCTTCGATCCGCTGGCGGCGATGGAGCCAGACGCGCCGAAGCTGCATGAAAACGTCGGCGCCTACGATGGCGTGCCGGAGAAAATTCTCGCCGCCGACTTGCACAATGGTCTCACCCGGCTGGCCTGGCACAAGGGCGACGTTGAAAAAGGTTTCGGTGCTGCGGATCTTGTGATGGAACATACCTTTCAGGTCCCGGCGCGCCATCAGGGTTATCTCGAACCCCATGCCGCGGCGCTTGCGATCGACCCCGATGGCCGCATTCAGGTCTGGTCTTCGGTGAAGAACCCCTTCAACGTGCGCAGCCAGCTGGCGAAATGTTTAGCCATCGCCGAGGAGCGCATCCGCATGAACCCTGTCAGTGTCGGGGGCGAATTCGGCGGCAAAGGCGACGGGGTGGAACTGCCGGTGCTGTATTTCCTGGCTCAAAAAACGGGGAAGCCGGTGAAATATGTGTTGACCTACGCGGAAGAACTGTCGGCAAGCAATCCTGCGCATCCGACGGTGATTACGATTAAAAGCGGCGTGAATCGCGACGGACGCATCGTCGCGCGCAAAATTCGCGCGGCGCACGCGAGTGGCGGCTACGGCGCGCTCAAGTCGAACACGTCGCTTGCGACCTGGCACTACGCCGGCGGCCAATACCGCATCGAGCATTCGGACATCGAGTTTCTGCAGATTTATACCAACACGGTTCCAGGCGGCTACTATCGCAGCCCAGGGGCGGTTGCCACCGCATTTGCCGTGGACTGTCACACCGACATTCTCGCCAAGGAGCTGGGCATGGATCCGGCCGAGTTTCGCTTGAAAAATTTTCTCGCGGAAGGCGAGGCGGATGCGGTGGGCCACGAATTGCACAGCGTGCGCTTCCGTGAGGTCTTACAAGGCGCGCTCGACGCCGCGGGCTGGAAAAAACCCAAGAAGCGCAATTACGGCCGCGGCATTGCCTTGTCCGGGCGGCACATCAGCGGCGGCGATACCGGAGTTGTGCTCCGCGCCGAAAGCGACGGCGGCTTCTCCATCCTCAGTCCGAGCATTGATCAGGGCTCGGGCACGCACACGATTTTGCGGCAACTGGTCGCCGACCAGATGAAGGTGTCCGTGGATCAAGTGCGGGTAGTGGTGGGCGACACGGACACGGCCCCGAGAGACAGCGGCATGAGGGCGAGCCGCATGACCTACGTCGCCGGCAAAGCGATGGTGCAAGCTTGCGAAAAACTCAGAGAGCGTTTGCTCGAGCAGGCGGCGCGGATGCTCGAGTGTAAAGTCGATGAGATCGAATTCGACAAAGGGAGATTTGCCTTGCGGCAGGACCCGGGCCAGCAGGTTTCGTTGCGCCGCCTGGCCGCGCAGACAAGCGAGCCTCTTTTTGTGACGGTGTACGAAGATTATCCCTACCCGGAAGATATTTCCTATATCTGCGCGCAGGTCGCCGAAGTTGAGGTCGATCCCGACACCGGCGCCGTGCGCGTGCATCGAGTCGTGAGCGCCCACGACGTCGGCACGATCATCAACCCGGTCACGCACCAGGGCCAGATCGACGGCGCGACGATCATGGGCATGGGGCAGGGCATGATGGAAGAGCTCGTGATGGACAACGGCAAGGTGACGAATAATAACCTGGGCGATTACAAACTGCCTTCGGTCAAAGACATTCCGGAGCTAAAGACCGTGCTGATCAAATCCACCGGCGGCGTGGGGCCCCTCGATTCCAAGCCGATCGGCGAATTCGCCAACAATGGCCCGCCGGCGGCGATCGCCAACGCCATCGCCGACGCAGTGGGTGTGCGATTGTTCGAACTGCCGGTAAAGGCGGAAAACATTCATCGAGCGCTGCAGAGAAAATGACCGGCGCGGGGATTCGACAGTCGTTGACTTCAACGGGCGCTTTGGCGCGCTCTCGGTTATTTCTCGCAGTCGTTGCGCTTGCTGTTTTTGCCACGCCGGTGCTGCTTCAGGCTCAAGCAAAAAAACCGGCGACGCTTTCGGATCTCGTCGCCTACAGCGGCGCCGACCGCGAGAAAGTTTTGCTTTCGGGCGCCAGGGCGGAAGGAAAAGTCCTTTGGTACACTTCGCTGGCCGGAAGCTCGTACAAGGAATTAGCCCAAGGATTCGAGAAAAAATATCCAGGCATCAAAGTCGATGTGTATCGCGCCGCGAGCAACGAGCTGATGGCGCGCATCAGCGCGGAGGCCAAGGCGCGACAGTATCTGGTCGATACCATCGAGACCACTTTGCCGCTGCTCAAGAGCCTGCGCGAGGATGGCCTGTTGGCGGTTTATGCCTCGCCGCATCTTTTGAAATATCCCGCCCATGCCAAGGAGCCGGCGGGTAACGGTCTTTACTATTGGGGCGTCAATCGCGAGAGCTTCATCGGCGTCGGCTATAATCCCAATTTAATTCCCGCGAGCGTCGTACCCAGAAATTTCGCCGGCCTATTGAATCCGCAGCTCAAAGGAAAAATGGGATTCACCACCAGCGACACCGGCGTGCGCATGATGGGAGCGATACTGAAATTTAAAGGCGAGGAATTTGCGCGCAGGCTCAAGGCGCAGGACATCAGTCTTCATTCGATCTCCGGGCGCGCCATGGCGGATCTGGCGATTTCGGGGGAGGTGCCGATCTCGCCGTCGATATTCCGCGATCATGCGATGGAATTGAAGGGCAAGGGCGCGCCGATCAACTGGATGCCCATGGAAGCGGTGCCGACCAATGCGGGAGCCACGGCGATCGTCTATCAAGCGCCGCATCCGCACGGGGGGGTGCTGATGGCGGATTTTATCCTCAGCCCCGAGGGACAAAAAATTCTGGAAAATTTGGAATTCGGCAATCCGTCGAAAGACTTCGGCTTCAAGCGCTGGTATCCGGAGGGCGGACTCAGCACGGCGCAATACGACAAAGAGGCGACGGGCTGGCAGAAGGCATTGCGGGAGTTGGGACGGAAGTAGGCGTTCAAATCGTTCAAGCCGTTCAAAAAGTTCAAGTCGTTCAAATCGCTGCGGGTCTTATTCCCCACAGCTTGCTGCGGGGTAGTTCATTCGAAGGAACGAACTCAGCAACCTGCACGACTCGCTGACAGAACCAGGGTGTCCTTCATGTGTTTCGTATTACTGTAGCTCAAAATTTGCGCGGCTGCGCAAATGATCTGGAAGCCGAAAGCACTCGGAATCGGAAATTGCTCCCGCAAAGCATGTCCTGAGTTTTATCGAAGGGGCGCAAAGTCGCCAAGTTCGGAGGAGAAGATAAAAATTCTTGCGAATGATTTTAATCAGGCTTTTTCCGACCTTTGCGGCCATTGCGCCCCTTCGACGTCGCTCAGGACATGCTTTGCGGGAGATATTCCGAGATTTGGTTGCGGCTTTGCCGCGCTGGGGTGATAGCCTTATGCGGGCACCAGCTCCGGGTCGACGGGGTACTGCGAGAGGATTTCGGCGCCGTCGGCGGTGACGCGCAATAGATGCTCGAGCTTCACCGGGTAGTGGTTGATCTCCAGCGCGACGATCATGTTTTCTTCGAGTGAAATCATGTATTTTTCCGGATCGCCGCCGCGCAGCCAGGGCGATTCGTAAACGCACAGGCCGACGCCGTGATAGCCGTCGAATCCGGGCAGCCGCGCATTGCCGCCCTTGCCGAAATGGCGAAACGCTTCGGTGCACGGTCCCGGCTTGACCAGCTTCAACGCTTCCTGTAGCGAGTGATAAGCTTCCTCGTAGCGCTTTCTCGTCTCAGCTGTCGGCTGGCCATGGCTGAAGGTGCGGGCGAAGTCGCTATAATAACCGCCGGGCCCGGCGACGGTGGCATCGCAGATCACCAGTTCTCCTTCTTTGACGACCAGATCCGCGCCCATGGGCTCGTTGTGGGGCCGGGTGTCGGCGACGGATGAATCGTAAATCGAAATAAACTCACTGCCGGCTTCGAAGCCCTGGTCCATTAAATAATCGAGCATGATCCGGCTGAGTTTGTCTTCGGGCGGATCGGAATCGCGCAGCGCCTGGCGCACGAGATCGTATCCGCACTCTTTCGCTTTGGTTGTCCAGCGAATCAACTGCACTTCGTCGGGCGTCTTAACTATGCGAGCACTGTTGATCGCCGGCCAGCCGTCGACGAGATTGATTTCCGCATCCCTCAAGCCTTCCACCGCGTTGAGGTTCAAAAAATCCACGCCGATCCGCTCGCCGGCGACTCCCAGCTGTTTCAACCCCAACACCGCCTGATTAACAAAATCTTCGGTGGCCACCGGCGGGCGCATGGCAAACATGTAGGCGTCGAAGCGCAGGCTCCGATAGGGACTCTTGCGCGACAGCTCGCGCTGGCAGATCAGCGGCGCGCCTTCGGCGGGAACGAGCGCGAAGCGCTGGATGCCGGTCGCGCGCAGGCCGAGCATCATTACGGTGTTGGTCGCGTAACGCAGATTCAAAAAATCGGTTAGCAATAGCGCGCCGAGCCGCTCGCGCTTCATGGCGCTCTGGAGCCGGCTCAATCGGTCTTTGGTCAAGCGCTCCATGTCGACGCCGAACGGGGCAAGGTCGGTGTGAAACATTCATCCTCCTGGTCGCGGTCCAAGATTTCGCGTACTGCCAATCGACGCGGGAGTCAAGCCGCGCGTGCGCGGCGCCGCGTTCTGAGTTTTGTGATTAACCGCTACGGGTGAATTATCCGAACCGGCTGCGCCGCGATTCCGCTGTAGGATCGCTTACTCCGCGAACTCATCGTTCCCCTCGGTGGTATCGGCGCTTTGCGCCTCCACCCACCCTACAATTCGCTCGAAGTGCACTTTCTTCGATACTCCGCAGTTTGCGGCGGGGTTTCTCCTCCCGAAACCCAAGACCCGAAATCCAAAACCGCGTCTGCGCGCCTTGACTTTTGTGCCTGGATCACGTTGGAAGTAGGGAACAAGATGGATAACACGTTGCAGGATATTCTGGCTCTGGTGGACAAAGGCAGCGTCGAACAGCGCTGCGCCGCTTTGCTTGTGTTGGGCGCGCTCAAGGTCAGCAATGCGACGGTCACGAAAGCGGTCGGCGCGCTTCTCGACAGTGCCAATCCGGTGCTCAAGGACTTTGCGCTGCGCTACTTCGAAGAGGTGCAACCGAAGAGCAGCATCGCGCAGCTGCTCGGTATGCTCGATGATGGGGATAAGGACATACAGGACCGCGCTGTTCGTTCGCTGGGCGCCGTGGGACAGGCGGCGGTGCAACCTTTGGTGCAGGTTTTGGCGAAAGGATCGCGCGTCTGGCAGTTGAATGCCGCGCGGGTGCTGTGCCAGGTGGGCGGCAAAGCGGCGCTGAAGGGGCTGTTGCAGATGCTCGGCGCCGGCACGGATGACACCAATCGCATCGTCTGCGACCTGATGACGCCGGTGCTGCGCGAGATGGATGCCAAAGAGCAGGAATCGTTCTACGACGAAGTGGAATCCTTTGCCGCGAAGCTCGATGTGAAGGAGCAACGCCCGGCGATGATTTCGGCGATGCGGCTTTTAGGGCAACTCGGCCGGCCGCAAGCCCGGCGCTGGCTATTCAAATTCGTCGGCGCCGACCAGCATCCGGCCGTGCGCGCCCACGCTTTGGTCGCGCTGCTGCGCTGCCTGCGCGATCAGGACATTCGCAAGGACGAGTATGCCAAGCTTTTTCCGATTCTCGAAGAATCTCAGCCCACCGAAGCGACGCGGTTGACCCTGGACCTGCTCGACGCGCATGAGCTGCCCGAGGATTCCCGCGCCCTGCTCGGCAAGTTGATGCAGAGCCCGCATTCTGATGTGCAGAAATTCGCGCTTAGAAAAATGGGCGACGTGGGCACTCCGGCAACGGTGCGCACCCTGGTCGAGCAGCTGGGCGACCCCGACTACCGCAAGCGCGATGTTGCGGCGAGTTCGCTGCGAAAGATTCCCGATGCGCGCGCGGCGCTGATCAAGGAGTTGATTGCGTGCGAGGACGCGAGCAAGGCCTGGAGCATCGCCGAACTATTGCCGTCGTTCGAGGGCAAGTGGCGGCAGGATATTTTGGACGCCCTGTGGAAAAGACTGCAAGCCGCGGTCGACGACGACGAGCGGATTCAGACGGCGTTTCTGCATGTGCTTAAACGGGCGGACGCGGAATTCGCCTACCAGAAACTCGCGGAGCAGGGGGCCAAGCTCGTCAAAGCAAAAAAGTTCAAGGAATCGGTCGGGTTTTTACTGCCGCTCAAGGATTTCCCCGAGGTCAAGCCGGAGAACAAGTTTCATCTGGCGCTGGCGCAGCTAAAACTCCACGCGCACACGGTGGCGACCAATCGGCAGCATCCGGCCGTCGAGTTGTTGACCGATCTCTATCGCGGCTCGGCGTATCCGGTCTTCGAGACCCTTAAAAAGGAAAAGGGCCTCGCCCCCGAAGATCTGTTCGCCCTCGGCTTCAGCTTGGTCGAACGCTCCGGCAATGAGCGGGGACTGGGCATCGACCTGCTCGAACATATCGCGGCAAAATTCCCGCGCAACAAGATCGGCAAGAGCGCCAAGAACAAACTCAAGCTCGCGGCCGGATAAGGTTGATCCTGCCGCGGAAACGTTTCGGCGATTGCTTTTGCCGACCCTTTGTTGGGTTAACCGGGTTCGTTATATGGTCGCTCGCGGAATGGGATGATGGGAATCTAAGACTTGCCTGGATACCGGCCTCCGCCGATATGACGGTGCAGAGGCGGTTCATCTATCTGACATCGAGTGAGTCCTTAGTGCGCTGAGTTGAGCACTGAGATGTCCGACGCAGCCTAAATCGTCGTTCTTGTCTAGTGTAGTGTCTCACGCTGTTTGTACTTTATGAAAAGTGGCCACAGTCGTCATTCCCGTGAAAACGGGAATCCAGAACTTCTCAGAAAGCCTGGATTCCGGCTCGCGCTAGCTATCGCCAGCTTGGCCGGAATGACGTTGAAGTAATTGCCGAGATTTAAGAGACACTACACTAGGTGCAGCACCGCATGCATGATTATCCGAAATGAAAACAATTGCTTTCTATTCCTTGGCTGCCGCCCTTTACGTGGTCGGCGGTGTGCTTATGAAATATTCCGAGGGACTGACGAAATGGTTGCCCGCCGCGGCGCTGGTATTTAGTTTTAGCGCAGCCGCGTTGATCCAGGCGTGGGCCATGAAGCGGGAAGCCCTCGGTCCAAGCTATGTGGTCGTGCTCGGACTGGAGGCGCTGCTGGCCGTGGTTGCCGGGACGGTGATTTTTGCTGAAGAAGTTAGCGTTAAAATGTTGTCCGGTATCGCGCTTGTCGTACTAGGCATCGTCGTCTTGCGATGGCCCTAGC
>CAMLCX010000086.1 GCA_946478635.1 uncultured Pseudomonadota bacterium | reverse complement strand
CGGTAGGGTTGCTCTCACAATAGGAAACCGGAATCACGCGGATGGGATAGAGCTTCTTCTGCGTGACCAAGTAGCGACTGACCGCATCGGCTCTTTTCTTGCCGAGATCATAGTTGATCTCTTCGCTGCCGACGTTATCCGTGTGACCCGCGACCACAAACATCGCACTTTCACCTGCATCACCTTTAAGATCACTCAGAAAACCGTCTATCTCACGCTGTGCCGAAGCCGGCAGGCTCGCCGAATTGAAAGCAAAATTAGCGCCGTCCTTCATATCGATGACGAGCTTACGTTCCAGACGGAGATTTGAGATGGCGCTGAGCGCGCGATCTGCCTTCGCGTCGACTTCGCCCAGGCGGCCTTCAAACTGGCCGAGTTTGCCTTCAACGCCGCTCATGCGGTTGCCTAGGCTACCGATTTGCCCTTCGGCCTTTTCCATTCTTCCTTCCGTTTGTGACGCCCGAGTCGACAACGGATCCATTACCGTCTCTTTAACCCAATCACGTGTCGCAAGACAGCCTTGCGCCAACAGCAACGTTC
Source organism: uncultured Pseudomonadota bacterium (assembly GCA_946478635.1). Next base: position 12,493 of record CAMLCX010000086.1, on the reverse strand, counting down.
CGACTATACCCGCGCCGATAGAATATTTGGCGCCCATAGAAGCAATACTTTTCATAGTCCCTCCTGACAGTTAGTTGTTAATGCCTTTGTTATAGCCTCACTGAACAAATCGTTTCTCAATTTGACCGACCGGCGTGCTCGCGATTGTCGATTGGCAATCGTACGACAAATTCCGCGGAGTCACCGGGACGGCTCTTCAAATAAACATCACCTCCGGCATTGTCTAAATATTCGCGCATTCGCGCTATCGCGACACCGCTTTCATCGCGCGCGTCCTCCGATCGCGACGCAACCTCAAACACGGACTTTAGACCATCGGCCACGCGGTTCGAACTCACCCCTTTGAGAACCACTTCCAAGTCGTCGTTGTCGCGCCGCACGCTAACCCGTACCGTCTCGTTTCGCGTCGCCATCGCTGCATTGTCGACCAACGCACCCAACAGGAGTTTCACATTCTCGGGAATCACCGTCTCATGGCCCGGCACTTCGGGTGCATAGACCACTTCAATATCGATGCCGCGCTCCTTGGCCGCGCCACAGGAAGCGATGGATTGTGTGACCATTGAGGCGATCTCGGCGAATGTGTCCCCGGCAGGACGCGGCGCGCCGCGTCCCGTTGACGAAAAATCGGGGAGAATACGCACGCGCTCGGTAATTTGTTGTACCGCCACTTCGATACCCTCAAGATACTTATCGCGCTCACTGCTGGAATGATCTTTGATTGTCTCGCGAAGAAGCTCGGTATTGCCGACGATGACCTGCAGCGCGTTCTTGATATCATGCGATGCAGCGGCGAGTTTTTGCTGGCCAATATTTCGCGCCGCCAAATCACGTACCACCCAACTCAATTCACCGGCCAAGGTTTGGAGCACAAACAGTTCAATCGCCGAGTAAGTACGCGCTCGCGCATGACCGAGCATTAGGAAACCGAAAGACGGGCCCATGGGCGCTCGCAGCGGTACCAACACCGTGCTACGAAACCCAAGCCCGATCCCCGCTTCATTCCAAGAAACCGGGGCCTGTGACTTTGCCATTGACTCCAAACAGCGGCGCGCAAACTCCGGAGGCAACTGGCGGAGACCTGCTTCCGGCACCCCAACTTCGACAATCGTTTCTTCACTCACCCTCAATGCGCCGAAACAAACATCGACGCCGAAGAAGCGCCGTAGCCGAGGTAAAAAATGGGTCAGTAGAATCTTTTCGTCGTTTATCCGTTGCGTCCAAAAAAACGTGCGGACTAGATTGGCTCGCTCCCACATCCCAAGGAATAGTTCCCAATCTGCCGAGGATGGCTTTGGCCCGGTTAGGCTCGGAATCATGCTTTTCACGTAATCACATTCCCTTCCAGGGCGATCCTTATCCTCGGTATAGGCTCTCGGAAAATTCACAATTCTTCGATAGCATCAAATTTCATACCATCCTGAGATTATCCGTGAATCCTCCGCAGATCCTGAGTTTACTAGGAATTCCAGGCGAGTTCATTTAACGATGTGACGCCAAATCCCTACACTTATGAAGGTTTGTCCGGCGGGTTTTGGCGTAAGGCCTTAGAATACCCTATTACCTTTCCAAGCGTTCCTCTCTGAGCCTTTGGTTTTCCCGGCGCAACCGTTCAATTTCGCGCTGGTTCTCGTCGCTTTGGATCGATTGCTCTCCCTGTCTCCGTTCCTGTCCCATCAAGTGGTCACCAATTAAAGCTCCGGCAATCAATCCGACCGGGCCACCAACCAGCGCCCCAACGGCCGCATGCCCGACCGTGCTGCCGATAATTGCCCCTGTTCCGGCCCCCAAGCCGGCGCCGATCAGGCCTCCTTGTTCACGAGTGGTAATCGGTGAAGAGCATCCTGCGACAACGATCAAGCACATCAATGCCATACGAACCATCAGTGTTCGCGCCATGGTTACTCCTCTCGGGCAATCAAGCTCTCGTGTGACTCGTTAATTGTTTGATTAAATTGCTGCACGAAAAGGGCTTGGGTAAAACTGCGGCGGCATATTGCTCAATCTCGCGTTCCAGCAATGTTCGATACTCCTCGACCGCTCCGCTCATATAGACGGTTCTGACTTGCGGCTGGAATGTTCGAATACACTCCATCATGGCGATGCCATCCAATTGCGGCATTTGGATATCGGTCACAACCCAATCGGTGGGATGACGAAAATAGCTGGTGCATCCGTCGAGCCCATCGCGGGCCGTCTGAGTTTCGAAGCCTTCCGAGCGGAGCGCCATCGCAATCACCTGAGCTAAACCTTCGTCGTCCTCGACAACCAGAACCGACTCGCCGCGCCGTGCCATCCGTTTGATCCCCTCAAAGGATTAGTAGAAAGCAATCCCCATTCCGCAAATGAATCCGTGTCGATGCATTCCTACGTGCTCGACATTGTTCAATTATTTAGCGATGGGCAAATAAGGTTGGAGGTTAATCCCTGCACGAAAAGGCGAAGTCAGCCACCTGAGCGCTTCATCCGATTGAGGTGCTCGATTACCAAAAAAAAGACTAAGGATCGTTTACGCGAACGTCATTAGGTTAGGGCGAGGTTAGGGCCGCCCTAGTTCGGGAGCCCGGGTTTGGCCTTCTTAAATTCGTGGGCCTTTAATTCGTGCTTTTTCAGAAGGTCGTAAAAGTCCGCGCGGTACTTTCCAGCCAGCTTCGCGGCTTGGCTCACGTTGCCTTCGGTCATCGACAATACCTGAATGAGGTAATCACGCTCGAAAGCGTCACGAGCGTCCTTGAGCGGTCTCAACCCGCCGCTCGGCTCCTCCACCGGCTCGGCCGGAAAATTCGACGCCCGCTCGGTCGTTAGGCTCTTGCCTTGCAGCATGTAATCCTCGGTCACCATATCGCTCTGCGTCATCGCAACCGCATACTCGATCGTGTTTTCGAGTTCGCGCACGTTGCCGGGCCAGTCATGTAGCATCAGCTTGCGCAAAGCCTCGGGTGTCACACCCTTCACTTCTTTTTTCATATGCCGGCTATATTTCTTTAAGAAATGCTCCAACAGCGGCACAATGTCATCCTTGCGCTCGCGCAACGGCGGCAACAAGACCGGAATCACATGAATTCGGTAAAACAGATCGTCGCGGAATTGTCCTTTGCGCACCTGCTCTTCCAGATCCTTGTTAGTCGCGACAATAACCCGCACATCGACCTCAACCGATACCTCGCTTCCCACGGGGTAAAACTGCCGCTCCTGCAAGACGCGCAAAAGTTTGGACTGAGTGGCGCGCGGCATATCTCCGATCTCGTCCAAAAATAGCGTGCCGCCATGGGCTTGAGTGAATAGTCCGCGCGTGCTCCTCACGGCCCCCGTAAACGCGCCTTTTTCATGGCCGAACAACTCGCTTTCGAGCAACGACTCGGGCAGCGCCGCGCAATTCAAAGCAACAAACGGCTTGTCTTTGCGGTCGCTTGCCAGATGAATGGCCTTCGCGATGAGTTCTTTTCCGGTGCCGCTTTCGCCGTGGATATGCACCGTGGAGTCGAGCTTGGCAATGCGCGCCACCACGTCGAGAACAGCGCGCATCTTGCCACTCCGCGCGATGATGTTGGCAAAATCGAAGCGCTCATGGATGATGTCCTTGAGCCGCTTGATTTCGTGATTGAGCTTGCGAGTTTCAAGCGCGCGATCGATTTGAAGCAGCAAATCCGTGGGTTCAAAGGGTTTGGTCAGATAGCTGTAAGCGCCGCGGCGCATGGCCTCAACGGCGCTCTCGATACTGCCGTGCGCCGTCAGGATGATCGTCGGCACATCGGGGTTGATGCCGCGAAACTCGTCCATCAATGTGAGCCCGTCGCCGTTGGCGAGCATCAGGTCGACAATACAGAGATCAAAGTTTTTCTCCCTGATCGCGTTAACGGCTTCCGCCTCATCGCCGGTGGCCATCACATCATATTCGGCCGACTCGAGCCGCATACGGATCAGCTCCAGAAGATTGGGGTTATCATCAACAACTAGAATTTGACCTTTTGCCATAATGTGTTATCTGTCGCGGTCGCGCCGTTTTTGATCGATTTCAATATCCACTTGTTTGGATTTTTCGATGACCTGCTTGGTCTTTTCTATCTCCTGCCGGGTTCTGTCAAGCTCAAGGCGGGATTTTTCTATTTCTTGCCTCGACTTCTCGAGCGCTTGGTGGTTTTTTTCCAACTCGAGCCGTGACTTCTCTACTGCTTCGCGTGACTGCACGATTTCTTTCTTCGAGTCTTCCGTCTCTTTGAGAACCTCGATCCAAACCTTGGCTTGCTCTCCCCAAACACTGGCCGGATATGAAGAAGCGACTTGAGAGAACGCCGTCATGGCCTTGTGCAAATCCCTCGTCGGATTCTTCGGGTGCGCATAGACTAACCCGGTTTTATACACCGCGGCGTCGGCCGGCGGTCGTTCGCCGGCCATCGCTGCGACGCTCTCAAATACGCGCAGGGACCGCTCGAAGTCGCCTTCGCTGAGCAGTCGATTGCCGGCTTCGAGCGCATCCCGCATATCGCGCCGCCGAATCGATTCTTGCGACAGGCTACAACCGGATAGCCATACTAACAGGGCAAGACAAAAATAAAAGTGCTGCCCTTTCCTGGTTCGCTCTCGGCCCATATTTTTCCGCCGTGTGCTGTGACGATACTTTTGGCAATCGTCAAACCGAGTCCTGTGCCTTGCCGGAGATAAGGCGTCTGACGACTTCCCTGGTTAAATTTTTCAAAAATCGAATTCAAGCTCTCCGGCGCAATTCCCGGTCCCGAGTCTTTCACGGATATCGCAACTTTGCCATTCGACGGCTGAGCCGCGATGCGCACAAGCCCGCCCTTGGGTGTAAACTTGACCGCATTGCCGAGCAGATTACGCATGACTTGCAGGATGCGCTCGGGATCCACTCTCACCGGCGGCACCGCCGCGTCGACGTCGTTCTCCAGGGCGATTTCTTTTGTCTCCACCAAAGGCGTGATTTCCGAGAGAGCGCGTTTAATCAACACATCCACGTGAGTCATCTCGAAGTCGTAGGACATCATGCCGGCTTCCATCTTGGAAAGATCGAGCAGCGAATTGACCAGATCGATCAGGCGATTACTCTCTTCGGCAAGTATGTCTAAGAGCTTGCGTTGCTTGTCGGTGATTTCACCGCCAACGCCCTCCAGCAATAAACCGGTACCCTCCTTGATTGAAGTTAATGGCGTGCGCAGTTCATGCGACATGGAAGCAAAAAAATCCGCTTTCAACCGATCGAGCTCGTGCAACTTTTCGCACATCGAGTTGATGGCCGCCGCCAACTCGCCGATTTCCGGCGGCGAACGCACCAGCAGCTTTCCTTCGAAATTTCCCCTGGCGATCTCCCGAGTCTTGTTTTTCAGTAAATCGATAGGGCGGGTGATGCTTTTGGTGATAAAAAGCGTCATCAGGACGATCGCGAGCAGGCACGTCACCGAAATCAACCCGGCGAATTCCGCCGCCTGGTCGGCCGCCGCCGCAAGATCGGTCACCTTGGCGTAAGTCAACCGCTGTTGATTCGTACGAATTTTTTCAAGCGCGGACAAAATCGAATCGATCAACGCGTCCTTATCCTGTTTGTACTGCGCCTGGGGGTACGTTTTTTTGGCCCGAACCAAGCGGGTCTCGTCAGCCACGAGCTCGTCGTAACTTCGGTAAGCGTTGGCGATCTGCTGCAAGACCGGACTCGCCGCACGATCCTGCAAATCGACCGCGCTTTGCAGTCTGGCTTCAAAATCAATTTTCAGCCGCTCGAATTGCAGGTACCAAACTTCGTCTCTGGTGATCGAAAATTTTTGCTCGGCTCGACTCTGCGCCAGCAGGAGATCGGCGAGCGTTTTTTCGTGATCAAGAAGGCGGGTATCCACCCTGAGAATGGACTCGGTCAGATCGCGAAAGTCCCGTAGCTTGAGAACCGCGTAGCCGCTGGCCAGCGCAACGATCAGAAAGATCGCCAAATAGCCGATAGTCAGGCGAGAAAATAAACTTAACCGCACTTCCGTACTGTCCCCACTCGTGGATTGAAATCGGTCGAAAACTTATCGCGCTCTTGCGCTCGGCGTAATATCGCCGAGCTCTTTCTGATCCGTGTCCGCAGTCAGCAGCTTTTGCGAAAATTGCTCCAAGCGGCGGTCGGCGTTTTGATATCCGGCCTGGGCGTGACCCAGATGTTTTCCGATCAGCGCGAATTCGTCGCGAAACTTCCCGAAGTCGCCCTGCAGCCGGCTCAGATATTGAACGATTTCTTTCGCGCGATCCTCTATTTTCATCCCTCTCAGGCCTAAAACGATCGCCTGGAGGTAGGCGTACAAACTGTTCGGCGACACCGGCACCACGCGTTTCGTCATGGCGTAGTGACTCAATCCTTTATCATCCGGCGCGTCATCTTTGATGATCGTCTCGTAATAAACGTTTTCGGCTGGAATATACATGAGCGCGAAATCATAGGTGCCCTCGTCCGGCAATATATACTTGGCCGCGATGGCATCGATATGCTTCCTCACATCGGCGGCAAACTGCCTTTTCGCCCGGATTTTGTCGTCATCGCTGGCAGCTTCCAGAATGCGCTTGAAATTCTCCAATGGAAATTTCGCATCCACGGGAACCAGAGCCGCGCCCAGCTTGATGACGGCGTCGACCTTGTCACCATTGCGAAAACTGTACTGAGTCGCAAAATGCTGCGACGGCAGAATCTGCGCCAGCAGATCTTCGAGAAAATATTCGCCCAAGCCGCCCCTGAGCTTGGGCGCCCGCAAGATCTCTTGCAACGAAGCGATGTCCTTGCCGACTTCATAAATTTTGCGATTGGCTTCTTCCAGCCCGCCCAAGCTGCGTTGCACCTGGCCGACGACGCGCGCCGCATTGTCCAATCGCTCGCCCAAACTCTGTTGAGTCTGGCTCAGCACGTCGGCATTGTCGCGCAGCCGGTCGTTGACGTGGCCAAGCATTTGTCCAAGTTGTTGCTGGATCGCGTGTGCATTGTTATCCAACGCCTGGCTGAACTGCATGCGAAGTTGCTCGATTTGTTGCTGTAAGAACAGCAGCGACGGGTCATCGTGTTTTTCCCGCAGAACCGACCGCATCCGGTTCAGGAAGAACCAACCGAGAAAAAACAGAGCTACGACTGCGGGGACAATTAAAACCAGGGGGTTGGACAGTTCCACGATTTACCGTGGGGTGCAATCAGAGGAGTCTTACGGCGTATTCCAAAATCTCACTGAGTTTGCGAATTTGCGTTGCTCGCATGGAACGTTCCTCGCGCGGCGCGTTGAAGTAATCATCAACGCTTTTTTTCATGTTCCATTCCAATAAATCCACGCATTGCTCGATGCTCAGCTGCTCCGAACGCCGGCGGCGCGCTTGATGCAGTTCGCGGATTTGGATCAGCTGCCCCATACAAGCGCGTAGCATAGGCGAGTGTGAGAAATTGTCAAGCCCTGCGAGCGTTTATGCGCTCGACTTCAGCGCGATTGGATGTTTTGGATTGTGCTTGCGGCCGAGAACGGGTTCGAGTTGAAATCATCGGTCTTGGTGTCTCGAACAAAATGCGCGGCGCCGACATGCTCGGCACACTTTTTTCTAGGATAGAATCCGTGTTCTGCGCCATCATGATGCCATTGCCATGGGCTCCTGCTGCGTCACGCAGTGGATCGCGCCCAAACCGGCGACGACTTCCTTGCAACGAAGAGCGACAACTTTTCGCCGCGGAAACAAATCTCCCAAGATACCCAAAGCCGCAGCGTCGTTGGGATCGTTGAAAACGGGAACGAGGACGACGTCGTTGGCAACATAGAAATTGGCGTAGCTCGCCGGCAAGCGCGCACCCTCGCAGTAGACCGCTTCGGGACACGGCAAACTCACAACGGAAAATTTCTTGCCGTCTTGATCCGTCGCCGTTTGCAAGCGCTCGTAGTTCTCCCGCAGAGGGCGGTAATTGTCGTCCCTGGCATTGGCCTCGAGAACGCACACAACCGTCGTCGGATCGACGAAGCGCGCGATGTCATCGATATGGCCGTCGGTATCATCGCCGACGATTCCATCCCCGAGCCAAATGATCTGACTCACGCCAAGAGCGTCTTTGAGACGCTCCTCGATTTGGCCGCGAGTGAGATGCGGGTTGCGATTCTTGTTCAACAGACATTGCTCCGTGGTCAAACAGGCGCCGGCGCCGTTGACTTCAATAGAACCGCCCTCGAGTATGATGTCGTGGTCGAAGACACGAACTTCGAGCATGCTCGCTATTTTCGGCGCAACCTGATCATCCTCCTCGTAGGTTTTGTATTTGCCGCCCCAACCGTTGAAAATCCAATCGTTGCAGGCGAGCGGCAGCTCGGTCGAATTTCGCGTAACAAATGTCGGCCCATAATCACGCATCCAAACATCGACGGTGGGGATCTTAAGCAACGTGATATTTTTCATCACGGCACCAGCCTGCTTTAAGCGCGCGGCGATCTCCTGCTCAGTGCGATCGTCATTGGCCAATACATAGACTTGTTCGCAGGGCGAGAGCGCGCACGCCATCTGCGTCCAAACTTCGCGCACCTTCTCCAGATCGGTCGGCCAGGTCTCTCGATTGTGCGGCCAGGAAAACCATGTGGCGCGGTGCGGCGCCCATTCGGCGGGCATTGAGTAGCCGAGGGAACGAGGCGTCACTTGCTTCGTTTCGGACAGTTTCATGAAAACAACCGAGCGATTAGCGTCCGCCGCGGCTTTCGAGAAAACGCGCCCGCAAGGCGTCGTAGGCATCAATGCGCCGGTCGCGCAGAAACGGCCAGTTCTGGCGTGTCTCTTCGATTTTTTGCAGTTCGCACCTGGCGATAAGAATTTCTTCGCGCTCGCCGCCGGCGTGAGCGACGAGCTCGCCGAACGGACCGGCGACAAAAGAATGACCCCAGAATTTAATCTTGCCTTCGCGCCCAACGCGATTCACCGACGCAACGTAGACTCCGTTCGCCACCGCGTGAGAACGCTGAATAATCTCCCAGGCGTTACGCTGGTTCTGCGCCACCGCACGCGGTTCACCGGGAATCCAGCCAATCGCAGTTGGATAGAAAAGAATCTGCGCGCCCGACAGCGCTGCCGCACGCGCCCCCTCAGGGAACCATTGATCCCAGCAGATGAGCACGGCAACCCTTGCGTAGCGCGTCTGAAAGCTCGGAAACCCCAGATCACCCGGCGTAAAATAAAATTTTTCGTAATAAAGCGGATCGTCGGGAATATGCATCTTGCGATATTTGCCCGCCATGGATCCGTCCGCGTCGATCACCACGGCCGTGTTGTGATAAATGCCCGCCGACCGCCGCTCGAAGAGCGACGCGACGATCACGATCTCCCTGGCTCGCGCGAGCTCGCTCAGCGCCTCGGTACTCGGGCCGGGGATCGTTTCCGCAAGCTTAAAATTCCGTTGATCTTCGCTCTGGCAAAAGTAGCGGGAGCGAAACAACTCCTGAAGACAAACGATCTGCGCGCCCTTTCTTGCCGCCGCCGCGACCCGCTCAACGGCCTTGGTCAAGTTGGCCGCCGGATTTTCACCACAGCTCATCTGCACGAGTCCGACCTTGACCTGTTCCCGGTTTTTTGCGCGCGGCATGATGGTTGGCAGTGTAGCGGATTTGAGCCAAAGAAACAAAAAAGGGAGAGAAAAAGCGGAAGCTTTCTCTCTCCCTTACACGAATCGATATCCAGGCTATTTTAAATGTTGCGCGAAAAAGGACTTGGTCTTCTCCCAGGCATCTTTCGCCGACGCTTCATGGTAGCTGCCACGGTCATCGCAGTTAAAGCCATGGCCGGCCTCCGGATAGATCTTCATCTGAAATGGAACCCGTTTGGTCGTCAGCTCCGTGTTGATCTGTCCGACCTGATCCATTGAAATCAATTGATCCTTGGCGCCGAAGAAGAGGTACATCGGGCACTTGATCTCGCCGCTGCGCGACAGCGGGCTCGGATTGCCCATCGGAATGCCGCCGCCGTAGTAGGGCACCGCCGCTTTGACGTCGCTGGCGTGGTGCGCCGCTGCCAGGTAGGTAAGCCGCCCGCCCATGCAAAAACCGATGACGCCGATGGAGCCTGACTTGACGTTGCTCTGCGATTTGAGGTGCGCTATCGCCGCGCCCACATCCTCCATCGCTTTGGGATCCTGCACCCGTTGCAAGGTTGCAATCGCTTTGGGCATTTCGGCATAGGGAATGATCCGTTCGGCTTCGCGGTGGAAAATATCCGGCGCGACCGCGACATAACCTTCGGAAGCGAGCCGTTCGGTCACTTTTTTGATATGATCGTTGACTCCGAAAGCTTCCTGGATCACCACGACACCGGGATAGCTCCCGCCGTCCTTCGGTTGCGCGACATAAGCGTCCATCTTGCCGTCGGAAGTGTTCAATTGCACCGTTGAGCTGCTGACGTCCATAGAGTAGACCTCCTGCGGAATATTTTAGAATGGAAGTGATTTTCTCTATCAGATTTTTTTTGGGTGGTCCACTCTCCTACTGCCGGCTAAATTCCAGAATGCGGTCGCAAACTTTTTGAGTCGTCTGTTCCGGCGGCATCACGTTCCAGAAATTGGCTTTTGGCAGCAGCTCGCGCAAATAGTGCGCGCCGGATGTGGCGTGGGACGGATCGTCTCCTGGGATGATGAGCGACGGGGCTTTGACGCCGAGCACCTCTTCCGGCTCGGCTCCAGGCGCGGTGTCGCGATCGAATAGACTGCGGCCGCTGTTGATAATCATAGCGAGATAACGCTCTAGATCCTGAGCCGCGAACTGATCGGCAAATGCGCTGTCGCGAGCGATCAGCGCCGCCCATGGCCCGCCCTCCGGGTCCATCCAAAAAGTCTTGCCGCCGCGCGCCCGCTCGACGACACCACTAAGCCCTTTTTCCCTGGCGAAATTGTAGTGGCGCATGAATCTGTCCAGGCTGTTTACTTTCCAGCGATAGCCGCCCACCGGCCAGTGCAGCAGCAATCCGCGCGTCGTTTCCGGATAGTGCACACCAAACGCCAAGGCCACCGAACAGCCCATGCAACCGCCCATGATCCACGCGCTTTGGATTTTCAAATGATCGAGCAGCGCCTTGCCGTGGCGCGTGTAGCTCGCCCAACCCAATCGTTCGAGGCGCCCACCGGATTGGCCGCACTCGCGCCGGTCATAAACAATGACCGTGTGCTCAGCGGCGAGCGTTTTGATGGCGTCGATCCCCGTCCACGCGCTCGCGCCCCGCCATTTGTCGATCGAGGCGTCAAATCCCCCGGGCGCGCACATTAATATCGGCGTTCCGGAACCATGGGTTTCGTAATAGGTTTCTATTCCATCGACTGTGGCGATCGGCATGTCTTCCTCCATTTAAATTTAAACGGCGTCCGGTGAGGTCTCAGCACCGATGTGCGGATCCCATCGCAAACGATACGTGATACGCTCTCCTCGATCGTTGTTCTCGATTCACTCAAAGAGCCGCACCAACTGGACTTCAAAACCCACGCCACGTAAGATCTAACACACTGCCGGGCATTCAGAAAAGTGCAATCACCATAGGAGGGTTGATCGCGTGAGCGACAAAAAAGTCGAACACAAATTCGCCGAATTGCTGGACGTAATGGCGCGCCTGCGCAGCAACACCGGCTGTCCCTGGGACAAGGAGCAAACCCACTTCTCGCTCAAGCCGTGTCTGCTCGAAGAGACCTACGAGCTTCTCGAAGCCCTCGACGACGGCGACCCGCAAAAGCTCAAGGAGGAATTGGGCGATGTTCTGCTCCAAGTGGTTTTTCACTCGCAAATCGCCGCGGAGAAAGGCCGGTTCACCGCGGAAGATGTCATTACTCAACTTACCGAGAAACTTATTCGCCGCCATCCCTACGTCTTTGCCGGCGCACCGCTGCCCGACGACACGGCCGCCGTTTTGAAGCAACGCATGCAGATCAAGAACAGCGAGAGACAGGACGGCGAAGCGAAATCGGCCTTGGGTAATGTGCCCAGGGCCATGCCGGCCTTGGCGCGCGCTCAAAGCATAACCCGACGGGCATCCCACCTAGGTTTCGACTGGTCCGACATCGAACCGGTTTGGAAAAAAATCCACGAGGAAATCGATGAGCTCAAAACCGCCGCAGCCTCTGGCGATAAAGCGCGGGTAGGAGAAGAACTCGGCGATCTGCTCTTTTCAGTCGTCAATCTTGCGCGCTTTCTCGATGTCGAAGCCGAAGATTCTCTGGGGCAGACGATCGACCGCTTCACGCGTCGCTTTCATTACATCGAGGCGCAATTGCAGCAAGCGGACAAAACCTTTGATCAATCCTCTCTCGAGGAGATGGATCGGTTTTGGGATGAAGCGAAAAAACTGGAGTCGGCGGGGAGGCTCTCGAAATGAGCATCCAGCTCGCGAAAATCGTCGTGCTGGACGCCGCGACCTACGGAGACAGCTCGCTCGAACGATTCACCCAGAATTGGAATTGCACGCTCCATCAGGTCACCCATCCGCGCCAAACCACCGCGCGGCTTGCCGGTCACTCGATCGCGATCACGAACAA
>CAMLCX010000085.1 GCA_946478635.1 uncultured Pseudomonadota bacterium | reverse complement strand
GCAGTTGGGAAGAGCATCTCCACCAGTCCGAGGCCGCCGTCGTTTACCGAGACCACCCGGCCCGATGGAAATTTGATTTTCCCGCCCATCTTTAGCGCGTGGGTGCTGGTTGCAAGAATCCATTTGACGTCCATCTCCGTCAACCAGCGCGCCGTAGCATAAGATTGATCCACTAAGATATTCGTCAGCGGTTTGTCGGCAGCGTACTCCGTCACTTGCATGACGTCTTCAAAGAAATCCGAGGTCGAATACTTTCCGACCTCCATCTTCGCGGCCTCTTCATCGGTCAGTTCCGGCAGCATCGGGCGCATGTCGTCGAGACTGCTGTAAGTGAAGCGAAAGCCGCCGCCGGAAAATCGCGTGTTGCCGCCGCGCACCGACTTGGGACATTTATCCAGGAGCAGCACGCGCGTCTCCGCCTGCCGCGCCGCCAGAGCGGCGGATAGACCCGCGTTGCCGGCACCGATCACGATCACGTCATAACTAATTCCTGCCATAAAGCTCTAAAACCTCCTCGGTGTTTGTCGAATTTAATTTCTGTGGGTCTACTTCCCAAAGCTTACAGCTTTATTAAATGCCTATCCGTCATTCCCGCATGTTTTAAGCGGGAATCCAGGAGAGGGGAAGAACTGGACCCCCGACAAAAACATTCGGGGGTGACGTTTTTAATACAAATCTCATCGCCGAGTTCTGAAATCCTGCAGGTTGCTGCAGGTTCGTTCAATTCATTCATCAAAGCGTCAGCAACGGAAAAATCTCGCCGATACTAGATGCCTCTTCCAGCCGCCAGGCCCAATCGATAAATTCTCGGCAGCGGCTCCTTCCGAGCGAGGGCTCCGCCAATCGAATAAACTTCTCCTCGACCTCAGCATCGGAAAAGGGATTTTCCGGATGGCCCTTGGGAAACGTGACATGGATTTCATAGCGCGCTCCGGAAAACGTTTCCGCGACCAGGCGGCAGTTCCACTTTGCCGGGTACTGCTCGGTGAATGCCGGGTCCTCACGCAGCTTCACCTTCGCCATCAGCTCGATCACATCCTTGTCCAGGAACCGCTCCGAATCGAAGGTTTGGGAAGTCAGAGCGCCGTCGAGCAGCGCTGCCGCCACGCAAAACGGCACGCTATGATCGGCGGTCTCGCGCGATTTTGGCGCCCATTTTTCCGCATCGGCGGCGCCGCGTCCGAGCAAACGCTGATAGGACTCTACCACCAGGGATTTGATTTCCGCGGGCTGGACTCTTTCGCGCAGCTTGATCGCCGCATCCACGGCTCCCTGCGCGCTGTAAAAAACCGGCCAGGTTTTGAGGTAGACGATTCCCGCGCGCAAAGGCGCCGCGCCCAAACGCGACAGGTCCAGGGGCCCGCTCACTTGCTGGGCAAAGCCGCTCTTTCCCTCGAACGGCTGATGCGGCCCGGTCACCCCCGCCTGGGCGAGCAGACAAGCGAAGACGCCGTTGCGGCAGGCATTGGCCGATGCCATGCCTTTCCACATCGACAGCTCGCCTAAACGCGTTTGTCCCAGAGCGATATTCGCCGTAGCCGCCAGACTGAGACAATCCCGCAACCCGCTCAGAGAAAGCTTGAACGCCTTGCCGGCGCCGAGGGCGGCGGCGAGGGATGTGTAGGTCACATAATCCCAGCCGCGCTCGCGGATGCCGACCGCATCGACGATGGTGCAAAGCACTTCATAGGCGACTGCGACGGCGCTGATGAACGAAGCGCCACTTGAATTCGTTGTCTCTGCCGCCGCCAAGGCCGCGCCGATCAAATCGCTGGGATGGGGACCGTCCTTGCCGAAATAGTCGTCGTTCAAATCGAGACAGCGGATCATCGTCGTGTTGGCGAAGGCGGCCATTTCCGGCGAGCTCTTCCAATCGGCGCCGATGACGCCGGCTTCAACGGTGCCGCGGACCTGTCGAGCGAGACCGCGCGCGATCTTTGCCGGCGCCTCGTTGTAAGCCGCCAGGGCGCAGCCGATCGTGTCGATGAAGCGCAGCTTGATCGCGCGCAGAACTGGCACTTCGATATCGTCGAACGTAAACGCGTCGGCAAAACCAACCAATTTTTCTTCGATGCGGTCCATCAGACAAGTGCCGCCCTAACGAAGCTTGAAGACTTCCTTCCAGATCTTTTCGTACTTGGGATATTCTTTGATATCATCGACACCCAAAGGATAGAGCCGCTCCGGCCTGATCGCATCGATCGATTTCACTTTAGGATGAGCCGGCGCCCTGCCGCCTTCCGCGTAAATCTTTTGACCTCCTTCGCTGGCTGCCCAGCGAGCAAAAAGCAGTGCTGCGTTCGGATGGGGCGCATCTTTGAAGATCGCCGTGGCATTGATCGATCCGATGCCTTCACTCAACATGAAATTCACCGGCGCGCCCTTCTTCATCCGTCCAGGAAACTGATGTGCATAACAGGTCACGCAAAGTGTTGCCTGCCCGCCGCTCAGCAACTCGGTGAGTTGCGAATGGCCTTTATGAAACTCCACACCATTGGCGGCAATGGCGCGCAGCAACGCCGTCGCTTTCTCATCGCTTTTGAACTTATGTTTCGCAATGCCCATGAGAAATTCGAAATCTCTCGGTTCGGCGACCAACAAGCCCTTGTATTTGGCATCCGCCAGGTCGTCGATCCTCTTGGGCTCATCCGCCTTCTTGAGCAGATTGGTATTCCAGGCGACGACGATAAACTGCAGATTCGACGCCACCCAGTACGGGCCTTTCATAATCGCCGGGTAGGCAGAATACTCCGGCAGCGTTACGTCGAGCAGAAGCTTCTGATCGTGCACCTGTAGCGCGGTTTCCAGCGGCGCTTGAAAAATATCGCCCACCGTTTTGCCGCCCCGCGCCTCGGCCACGGCGCGGGCGACCAGATTGTCGGAAGTGATATCCACGTGGTTTATTTTGATGCCGGGGAACCGTTTCTCGAAAACCGGCAGAATTTTCTCCGCGTTGACCTGCGCCAGGGTGCCGTAAAAATTGACCACCCCCTCCTGCGCCGCCTTTCGGGCGAGCTCCTCCAGTGTTTGTGCTCCGAGATTTGAATAAAATAGAATAATGATGAGTAGTGCACTGAACCATCTCATCGATAGTATCCGCTCGGTTAATGTCATCGAACTCTCCTTTCTTCGCTGAAAAACCGTCTCGCGCGACTCCACTCCGTCAGGCCGTCATCATTGGAGATAATTGTGCACCGACATCGTCTGCACGCTCAATGCTCGTCACTCGGCTGACGATCGCGTCAAGCTTCTCTTCGCCCAGCGCTGTCTTGCCGAGCCGGTAGAATTTTTCTCGCAGCTCATCAGGCGTTAAGGGATTCTCATGACCGCCCTTGGGCGCCGCTAAGGCACCGGAAACCTCTTGTCCATCCTTCAAATGGATTGTCATCCGGCAGGCGAAGCGGCGCGGGCCAATCGCTGTTGGATCTGCGAATAGCTCGATTTTCTTTCCGACCTCCAACATCGCCGGATCGCGCCACATCGCGGCATCCAGGTACTGCGCCAGGTCGTTGTGGCCTGTGAGCAATCGCAGCGCAAGGGAAAACCGCAGGCTGAATTGCGCTTCGATAACTTCCTTGGGCTGATAGATCGTGCCGCTATGCAGCAGAATGCCTTCATTGACCCAGACATCGATCTTCGCGACCTGCGAAGCGGCGACGTTGTTGGTCCGGACGAGATGGTCGAGCAGTTCGATGGG
This sequence comes from uncultured Pseudomonadota bacterium, assembly GCA_946478635.1. The sequence goes on along the minus strand of CAMLCX010000085.1, from coordinate 9,562 downwards.
CGAATGCTGGCTGGCATTGACCGGGAATCTCTTCATCGCCGCGTGGTACAGAGCCAAATTGGCGCTCCCGGCCCGGAGACCCGCGATGATAGGTTCGACATTACAGCCGCCCGACATCACTCTAAGAATGCCGCGTTCGCCTTCGAAAATCGTTGGCGGACCCGTGAGACCGATCTGCGCCAACATGGCCGAACGGAGGCCGCCGCAGCACGCCATGCCGTTATGCAAACGTTTGACCTCCCCGCCGCTCTGATCGTATTCCATCGTGCCGCCGGCATGGCTGCCGGCAATGGCCAGCGCGTGGGTCATCTGCGCGGGATCGAGGTGGAGAATCTTGCCGGCCGCGGCGGCCGCGATAAACACCCCGACGGCGCTCTGGGCGTGATAGCCGCGCCGCATCAATTCCGGCAACAGCGCGCGGCCGATGCGCCAGCCGACTTCGTAGCCGGCGATCATGGCGGTGATCAATTCTTCACCGGTGACGCGCTGCTTTTGCGCCAGGGCCAGAATGACTGGCACCGTGGCCGCGCCCGGATGGCCGCCGCCTTGATCGTAATAGTCATCCAGTTCGCAACCCTGGGCGAAAGTCCCGTTCACCAACACGGCATCGTCAAGCGGCACCTCATCGCCGTGCTTTACGATCTGCGCCGGGCCATTATTTTTATTCTCTTTGACAAAGCGATAAACCGGCTGATTCCAGGGCATGGTGGCGCCGATCAACTGGCAGCCCAACTGGTCCAACAAGAGGTCCCGGCAGCGGGCGACGGCATCCATCGGAATATCCCGGTAATCCAGATCGCAGATAAATCCGGCAAGCTTTTGCGCCGCGGTTTGTTCCGCGTTGAAATTCACAGGACTGGTCATGATCTCGGTTACTTGAACCCAACGCTTGCCCGCGCGCCCGCTCCCGGACGCGCCTTACTCACTCCGGTATCCGAACTCCCCAGCTTGAGCGAAATCTCATGGGCATGTTTCTTGACGAGCTCGACAAGCTTGGCTCTCCCCTTCGCCTGCAACCGGAACGGGGTCAGAGTGATTGTCAGGGAATAGGGAACGGCGCCTTCGCTGTCGAATATCGGCGCGCTGATGGCGCACAATCCATCCATGACCCGCTCACCGCAGCTGAAGGCGAAACCGCGCTTCTTTATGCGCACAAGCTCCGCGGCCAATTTCTTTGGCTCGGTGATTGTGCGCGGCGTCAACGCCTTCAGCCCATGGGCCGCTTTGAGATAGTTGCGCTGCTCTTCCAAAGGCAGATAAGCCAACAAAACTTTACCGCTGGCGCCGGCATGAGCCGGAAACTGGTCCCCAACACGAATAGAATCCCGCAGCACTTCCTTGCTTTCGACTTTGTCGATGCATACGCGCTTGCCGTCGCGCAGCTCATGCAATACGGTATTTTCACCGGTAAGGTCGCGCAATCGCTCCATGATCGGGTACGCGCTTTTTCTTATTTCCAGACCTTCGCGCGCCACCGATGCAAGATAGAAAAGCCCCGGACCAAGGCGATAAAGCTTCGTCGTCGGGTCTTGCTGGATCAGACGCCGCGACATCATCACCTTCAGCAATCGGCGAGCCGTACTCGGAGGAAATCCCAGGTTGCGGCTGATTTGAAACAGCGACTGCTCCGGGTGATGCGCCTCGAATGAATAAAGCAGATCGATGGATTTTTCTAAAACCCGCGCGCCAGATGTTTGAGATTCCACAATATGGAATATCCTGTCACAGAGATGTAATTCTAGTAGCGTAGCCCTCACTATCCAGTCAAGAGTTTGGCCTGCGTTCGTCGACAAATTCCCAGTTTTACTCCGATTCTGGATATTGACTTCTCTATTCTCCCATGGCATTTCTCTCGGCCATTATCATTGGACAGGTAGATCGTGGATATTTTGAACTGGGTTCTGCTGTCGCTAAGTGGCTTCTGTTTCGCATGGGTGATCTTGCTCATCTGGTTGGGCCCGCCAACTCGGCACCCCCGAGCCGAAGGCACTCCTTGGCATCGCCCTGACGCTGCCAAGCGTTCTTTTTTGCAACCCTCCGGGACCATCGACGATCCCCAGATACAGCTCTCAGAGAGCGAACGCGATATTACAGATACAAACGGCTGAAGCTGATCACCGGTGATAACGACGGGGGATCAGCCGAGAACTAGAGCAGGAGTCTTAGGGCATCGATGGACCAACGAATAAGTTTAATCACACTCGGTGTGGCCGATCTGAAACGCGCCGTGGATTTCTACGAGCACGTCATCGGTTGGAAGCCAGAATCAAGCCCGCCCGGGGTTGTCTTTTTCGATCTGAACGGAGTTGCCTTCGCCCTTTGGCCGCACGATGAGCTGGCGAAGGATATGGGCATACCAGCCGATAGCATACCGCCCTACCGAGGTTACGCGCTTGGGCACAATGCTCGAAACGAGGACGAAGTCGACGCAATTTTTGCGCGATTGAAAAGCCACGGCGCAACTATTCTACGGCAACCTCGCAAAACCTTCTGGGGCGGATACTCCGGATATTTTTCCGACCCCGATGGACACACCTGGGAGATCGCCCACAACCCCTTATGGACCATCCAGCAAGACGGACGCATTTCGATGAAGGAGGACTGATACAGAGGGCGGACTTTTTTAGCTGAACATCACAAACGATCGCGGTTGGATACTGGCGACACCACTACCGTTACTTGTCTTCAAGCTCGCAATTTAAGTTCGTTCTGCAAAACCTTGGCCCACGAGCCGGTTTATTTGATTACTCTATCTGCCAGTGCCAACACATCGGCGGGAATTGTGACGCCGATCTGTTTGGCTGTTTGCAGATTGATCACCAGTGCGAACTTGATCGGCTGTTCGACTGGCAGCGTGGCCGGGCTGGCGCCCTTGAGAATACGATCGACGTAGAAAGCGGCGCGGTGAAAAGAGTTGTGCAAATCGGGTCCATAGCTCATGAGGCCGCCCTCCTCGACAAAATCCCGAAGGTGAAACATGCCCGGCAGCCGGGTGTTTGCCGCAAGCTGTACGATCTCCGTTCGACCGCTGCTCAAGACCGCGTCGGTGAGGGTGATCAGGGCGTCGACGTTCTGGGGTGTCAATGATCTGAAGGCTCGATGGATGTCTTTGGGTTGGCGCACCTCGCGCGAAACCAATGCTATCTTCAATCCTTTCGCAGCGACCCTGGTCTGTACCCATTCGTTGATGTTTCCCGCATTCAACGGATTCCACAAAACGCCGACACGAGATGCCGGCAAAACGCGCCTCAACAGTTCGAGACGTTTCTGCGCCAGCTCCGGCGCGACGATGCTCATCCCGGTGACAGCCACTCGCGACTCGAGCACGAAGTTTTCAAAGTTAGCATCGATTCGTAACAAAAGACTATTACGATGCAATGAACTATCGTGCGATTCCTTAACTGAACGACCCGCGCTCCATTCCGAGGGGTTGTGAAACTATTTCTGAAATCCGAGTCTTGTTCCCGTCTTTCCGACGACCACCGAATCCAGGCGGTTCTTGAACTTGAACCGAAAACGAAATTGATGCCGTTAATCGTCGGCATGACAAACGCTCACTTCGCCTACAAAGGAAGGATTACAACGATCCCCGACGCGATAATTTGCGGAAACGGCTGGTTATCCGAAAAACATGCGTTTTAGAAATTGCTTGAAAAATGCCCTATCATTCGAGCAACGTCAAGCTTTTGGCTTCAATATGAATCTGATCTCATCGTTCCGGCGGCGTAACTTCGATTGGCTGGCACGAACCAAGCCGCTTGACAGAAATTCTCTCGTTTCGTACCGTCGCGCCGAGAAGTTGTGCTAACGAACACCTTCCTTCGACCAGCCCCGGGAAGTGCCGGCCGTCCCCGCCGACGCGGGAACGGGAAAAAAGGAGGGGGTTTGAACGAGTTAAAAACTTTAAGGAGATCTTCATGAACACTGTCGAACCCAAAGGCGCGGCCCACTGGATCGATCATTTTGTCGTCGGCACCAACGACATGGTCGCCTGGGCGGATTGGGCCGTGAATGGAATCGGCTTGACGCGAAGGCCGTTCACAGGTCTGACGACCGCGGCGCGCAAGAAGAACATCAAGATCATCTGCTTTCTATGGTGGGAAGGCGGGTCGTGCCGCATCGGCGCGTTCCTGCAGCCCGAGATCTACCCGCCGGCAAACGAGCTGGGCAAGGAGCTGCCGCGCTGCGGCTTTTACATCCGGCCCGAGGACATCGCCATGCACCTGCACCGGCTCGATCAACACAAGATTCCGCACACCGATCCGGTAAAAACCGCAACGGATGGCGACGAAGGCACAGCCATCTACTTGGCCGACCCCGATGGCAATCAATATGAATTCTGGGCACCGGCGCATATGCCCGAAGGCGCCATGGAGATCGCCACGGAAGCGAAAGTCGGCCGCATCAGCCACGCGGTCTATGGTTGCCGCGACCTTTCCCGGACCGCTGCCTTCTTCGAAAAATATTGCGGCATCGAGCCCGAGCAAAGCTCCAAGACGGCCGAGGGTACGCTCGTGCTGCGCTTACGAGCGGGCGCCCGCCTGGTGTACAAGTTGGTCGATAAAGTCGATGAGCGGGTCGCGGGACACGGACCGTGGTGGGACATGCACACCGCGTTGACGGTGCGCGAGGAGGAATTCTTTCCAAACTACCGGCGCATGTGGGAGGGCCTGCCCGAAGAGGAAACTGACAAGGCAAATGCCAACCTGACCGTCGAGCAGCAGCAAGCGCTTCCAGCGCGCACGGGTCTCCACCGCAGTCCGGTCGGCCTCAAGTGGAAACAGATCTGCGAACGCGGCGACGAATTCTACGACTGGGATGCCCATGCGTTCCACTTCATCGGCGGCATGCCGCTGAAAAATGACGGATCCATGGCATTGTACGAGGCCAAGGAACAAGAAGAGTATCTGCGCGAGCTCACCGAATCGCTAAAGAAAGGGGCCCAGTCATAAAACAGTTGAAGGTTTTTGGACTGCATCAAACATAGAGCACGCCGTCGAATCGTGCGCGCCAAAATTATCCCGACCCCGCTACTTGTAGCCTTCCCGGTCCAGCTGCTCGCGCTCGTACTGCTCTTGCTTCTGCCTTAAGCGCTCCATCAGCTGCTCCTTTTGTCGCTGCCTTTCCATCTCTCTCTGTGCCCGTTGCTGCTCCATCAGATCTTCGACTCCTTCTCTTGGCGCTTCATTGGACGGATCGCGCTGCGGCGGACGTTCGGCTCTGGTTCCGAACAACCAGTCCAAGGCTGGAGCCAGCCAATCTTTCGCGGCGTCGAGATAGGGCTCCAAGACCGAATCCCGCGGCTTACCGTACGGGAATTGTGCGCTGCCGTCGATAAAGCGGGCATCGAGCGTGTGCTGAAAAAAATCACCGACCAACAGCACGGCGTTGTGTCCGCCCTCGCCCCAATAATTGCTGCGCATGGTAACCCGCGAATCGTTGAAGCCGACCCACGCTCCGGCCACGAGCCGCGGATGCATCAGGATAAACCAGCCGTCGGTATTGTTTTGCGTGGTGCCCGTTTTCCCCGCGACATCGGCTCGCAGCCCGAACCTGCTACGTACCGCCTGGCCGGTGCCCAGGTCGACGGCGTCGCGCAGCATGTTGATCAAAATACCCACGGTTGTGTCCGACATGACGCGCCGGCTTTCGCTTTGGAATTCGGCGAGCACATAGCCGTTCTTATCCGTCACGCGGGTGATAAAAATCGGCTGGCGGTAGGCGCCGCGCGCAGCGAGAGCGCTGTAAGCGGTGACCATCTCCAACGGGGTTACCGGGCTCGTGCCGAGCGCCAGGGACGGCACTTCGTCGAGCTTGCTTTGGTTAACCCCCATCCTACGCGCAAGCTCGGCGGTTTTTTTCGGCCCGACTTCCTGCATGACCTGGGCGGTGATGGTGTTTTTCGAATAGATGAGCCCCTCCCGCGCCGTCATGGACCGGCCGCTCGGCGGCGATAGATCGGACGGGCGCCATACGGTCCCGTCCGGCAGAGAAATTTCCACCGCGCGATCAGTAAAGCGCTTGTCCGGCGGCATCCCCTCCTCGAATGCCGCGCCGTAAACAAACAGCTTGAACGTCGAACCGGGTTGGCGCCGGGCTTGCCCTACATGATCGAATTGATCGGTCTTGAAGTCGCGGCTCCCGACCCACGCCTTGATGTGACCGGTGGCCGGATCGATGGCGACCAAGCCCGCCTGCAAACGCGTTTTGTCGGCGCGCAGCTTGGCCATGAATTCACGATTGCCTTTCAACTGGGCCAATGCGGTTTCAGGCGTCACGCCGGATCCCACGACGCTTTTGTAAGCCGCGGACTCTCGTATGAACGCGTCGACCAAGGCGGACTTGGTTTTCCAAAAATACCCGAAAGGCGGCACGCGCCGCCGCTGTTCGACGTAGGCGCTGGTGCTCGCCGACAGCACCCGTTCGGAACCCATTCCCCACTCGACGTCCGCGACCGCCTGCAATGCTTCCATCTGGCGGCTTACGGATTCATTGGCTACCGCTTGCAGGCGTGAGTCGATGGTCGTGTGCACGATCAATCCATCGGCGTAGATGTTGAGGTCGTTGCGATCGGCAAAATCGATCAACCATTTGCGAATGTGCGCGGCGAGATGCGGCGCGGAGCCGATGGCATCCGGCTGGCGTTCGAAATCGAGTCGTATGGGCCGGGTTTTTAGCCGATCGAAATCGGCCTGCCTCAATGCGCCGTGCTTGACCATTTGCGCCAGCACGACGTTGCGGCGCGCCAGCGCGCGCTCGGGATTGAGCACAGGGTTGTAATAGCTGGTGCCTTTTAACATGGCGATCAGAGTTGCGCTTTCCAGGACAGTCAGTTTTTGCGCGGGCTTGTCGAAGTACGTGCGCGCCGCCATCTCGATACCGAATGCGTTGTACAGAAACGGGATCGTGTTGAGATAAGTCTCCAGTATTTCTTTCTTTGTATAAGCATATTCGATTTTGGTCGCGGTGATCGTCTCCTTGATTTTCCGCGTGATCGTCCGTTTCCGACCGACTTCCTCCGGATAGAGATTGCGCGCGAGTTGCTGGGTGAGCGTAGAACCGCCCTCCGGATCGCCGATGATGGTGTGCAGGATGCCCCCGACCGTCCGAAACAAATCTATTCCGAAGTGTTGATAAAAACGGTGGTCTTCGGTAGCTAACAGCGCATTGACCACATGCGGCGAGATCCTATCTAAGCCAACCCACTCGCGATTCATCGGCTTAAAGCTAGCGAGCCGCCTGCCATCGGCCGAAACGAGCACGCTGGGTTGGTCGATTTTGGCTTTCCGTATATTTGCGATACTCGGCGTGAATGGGATCAAGATGAGGGCATAGGCGCATAAGAGCGCTGTTCCAACCGCGGCCACGAATGCTAGCAGCTTAACCCCCGCGATCATTCTTACCCGCCGGCTCGAGGAGGGAGCGATCACGGCCTGGAAGTAGCCCGCGAGCAGCCTGTAGAAGCTCTTCACCCAATCTGGATCTCGTAGGTCTTTAGCCACCTAACTTCCTCGGGTTTTTCGGCGCTACGTCAATGATCCACGAGGACCGAATCGCGGACAACCACGCACTTTTAAGCGGATCGGCTACCCTATCGCTTTGCGGACCAACCCGCTGCATGATGTCCATCGGCTGCTTTTCGGTATGGATATCGACAGTCACGACCCTTCTAGGAAAGCATGCCGAAAGGTCGCTCGCAATAAAGCTGGGCAAACTTGGGCCGGTCCGGCGGTTCCATCATGCCAATCGCTTCAGACGTTCAAGCCGTTCCAACATTAACCACGATCCTGCCGCTTAGCTCTTGCGCTCACCGTGAGACTTATGAAAAAGCATTAAACAAACTTGCTGGTGCAGGGTCCCGCCAATCGCCGGCGGTAGAACACTCAAGGAGGAAGCCAATGGGAGCGATCGATGCAGACGCTCACGTGATCGAGACGGCGCAGACTTGGAGTTATCTCGAGGCCGATGAGCGGCGGTTCGCGCCGCAACTAATGGCGCAGTCGTTCGGGGCGGACCTTCTTAGCAATGAAGGCGTCGCGGTGCGCGACTTCTGGGTGATCGAGGGCCGCGCCCACGGCAAAGACCGCAACGTTGGCACCAACACCCCGCAGGAGTCTCGCGAGATGCTCAGCGTCGAAGCGCGCCTCGCTCATATGGATGAGCTCGGCATCGAGACTCAGGTTCTTTATCCGACGCTCTTTCTCCGGCCAATCGTGCAGGATGGCGAGCGCGAGCGCGCCCTGAGCAAATCCTACAACCGCTGGATGGGCGATCTCTGGCAACAGGGCAAGGGCCGCTTGCGCTGGGTGGCAAAGCCGCCGCTGCGCCTGCTCGAGAAAGCGCCGGGCACAGTGCAGTATGAGCTCGAGTGGGCTAAAAAGAACGGCGCCTGCGGCATCTTCATGCGCGGCCTGGAATGCGAACGGGCGCTTGGCGATCCCTATTTCTACCCGCTCTGGCAGATCTCTTCGGACCTCGATCTACCGGTGTGCATCCATTCCGCCAATGGCAGCTTCGTTCATCATGATTTCTTCGCCGAGGACACGACTTTCACCAAGTTCAAGCTGGCTGTGGTCGGCGCCTGTCATACGCTGATCGAAAAGGAAATCCCTAAAAAGTTTCCCGGGGTCCGTTGGGGCTTCGTTGAAGTCAGCGCCCAATGGGTGCCCTACGTCTTGAACGATCTCGCTGATCGTAGCCGCCGCAAGGGCAAATCATTTCCGGCGGACGCTCTCGCAGCAAATAATATCTGGGTGGCCTGCGAAAACACCGACGATCTTCCCTACGTCTTGAGCCATGCCGGCGAGAACAATCTGATGATCGGCACTGACTACGGCCACCACGATCCATCCTCCGAGCTCAATGCCATTCGTCTACTGCGCAACGATCATCGGATATCTCCCGCAGCAGCGAGAAAAATTCTCGAGGTCAATCCACAAAAATTTTACGGTTTGAGCTGATGCTTAGGCCCGCCGCGGGGTTTTGAAGGTTATGTTCCGTATTCTGCCGATGGCTGGTGATAACTAGTGAGGCCGTTCACCGGGGTATCGCCACAGAGAAGTAGTTTACCGACACTTGTCCCCTTATCGGGCAAAGGGTCCCAAAGACAAGAAAAACTGAAACTTGGTAAGATCGGATTCTAGCGCAGATTTATCTGCTGTTTATTTGGGCGATCCGTTGAGCCCTGCATCTGTGGCTGATCTGCCCTACAGGGATACGAGTAATCAACAAAGTTATCAACAGTTCGTGTGGAGAAGTTTACGGCCTGATTGAATATCGTTGGAATTTTTTGGCGAGCTACCGGAAAATTTTTCTTTCACATTCGGTAAGTGGAGAGTGGAAGGAACTGAGAAAACCAAAAGTTCGGGTGACTTGGTCAATGCGCGGATCCACATGTTTCTCTCCAAGAGCTCAGGTTAGTTGTCATGGCGCGTCCGCCGGATTTCGTGGAAGTCTAACAACGTTACCGGGCCGCGTTCCTGTTCCGGTGATTCAATTTCACCTGCAAGCGGGTCAGAATAATCCGTTCTCTAATGGCGAACCTTGTAAGGTGATTGTCCGT
>CAMLCX010000084.1 GCA_946478635.1 uncultured Pseudomonadota bacterium | reverse complement strand
AATGTACATTGACGGCGATACGCACTACTGGCCGCTTCGTTTTATCGACAAGGTCAATCATCCGGGAAAGGGTCATCTCGAAGTGGTCGAGGATAGGGGCGACATGGTGCGGTACGGCGAAGCCGTCCCTGGCAAAGTTGCGACCTACTACCGCGACGGCAAGAAGATCCATTCCTTTAAAGAAGGGCGCTGGAGTATTCCTTTGCGCGCCGAGTTTATGAAAAAGGATGGCTTCGACCGGCAGGTCTTGATCCCCGACAATCGCCCATTGATCTACGAGTGCGACCCCGAGCTCGGCCGGCAGCTTGCACGCGCGTACAACGACACGGTGGCGGAAGATATTCAGGGCGACGATCGCTTTATCGGTTGCGCCTGGATTTATCTGCCGGACATTCCGGAATCGATCAAGGAACTGCGCCGCGCCGTGAAAGAGCTGGGTCTCAAAGCGGTCAAATTCAACGGCGGTTGGGGCGACGGCGATCTCGACAACGAAGTGCTGTTCCCGCTCTACGAAGAAATCGCTGATCTAAACATTCCGATTCTGCTTCACCCCGCGGCGCGGGTCTTTGAATTGCAGCACAGCCACCCGTGGCTGGTCGGCGCGGAACGATACCAGGGGTTTCAACATTTTCCGACTGCGCTCGGTTTTCCGCTTACTTACATGGTCAGCGCCGCGCGCTTGATCTTCAGCGGCCTGCTCGATCGTTTTCCAACCTTGAAGTTCGGCTTTTTCGAAGGCGGCATCGGCTGGGTGCCCTGGCTCATGCATACGCTCGATGCGCATATGCCCAACGAAGCAACCGTGTCCATCTCTGTACAACAGTTTTTCGAGGGGAAGAAAGGCATCAAAAGGTCGCCGAGCCAATACTTCGATCAATTCTACATTGCCGCCGTCGCATGGGAGTCCTACCTTGCCGACACGGTCAACGGTTGGCCAAACCACAACATCATCATCGGCAGCGACTTCGATCACGGCGATGCCGTCGCCACTTGGCCGAGAACAGTGGACGTGGTCAAGCAGATGAAAAATCTGTCCGAAGCCGACAAAGAAAAAGTTCTCGGCGGCAATGCGATGCGGATGTTCGGGTTGAATGGGCAGAACTCGGCTCATTGATAAGTCGCAATTCGGCTTTTTACCGTCCTAGTGGGTTTTTCGTCTCATGCTGAGTTGGCTGTTCGGTAGAAAGGATCAAGCGGCCAGGGCGGAGGATTCGGTCTGGATCTCCCAGGCGGTCAGAATACGAGGAATTTGCCGTGAGGTGGAGCGGCTCACGAGCGCAAAGCGGAGCGTGGTCGTGGTTGCCCTGAGGTTGAATGAGTTTGATGACCTTGCGCATGAGCTTGCATCTTACAATCCAGCAGTTTGCAGAGACTTATTTGGCCTCGACGTGCTGCGGAACCAACTGGCTCGACCTGGTTCCCTAACGCTCGCGCTTGCTGCTATTCTTTCGAACGACACGAAGATTGTAACAACGGTTCCGGTAGAATTCATTGTCTGCGGTCGCCACGACCTTCGTGCAGCCGATGAATCGCTTCTACGATTCGCCGATCTTGCCGGGCCAACGGCGCAGGTGACATTTAATCTTTCCCTCGATGACGCTCTTCTCAGAGATTACATCGGAACCATCAAGCCGCTGCTCGCCAAGCTGGGCCTCTCAGAGGACGAAGCTATTTCAAGCCCCATGGTGACACGGGCGATCGCGACGGCGCAGGCCAAGAAATCGTCCTGATCAGATATACAACGCGGTGACTATTCGAAGTGCCGGCCTAGATTACCGGTTTTGATCGGCGGGTTTATCTCTCTTTGTGGTCGTGCGATACTTACGCCCATTCCAAATCGATTGGAGAGTTTTCAGTGACGCCGCATATTTTACGCATCGACTGTCCGGATGAAGCTGGATTGGTACACAAAATTACCGGCGTCCTTTACAACGCGGGCTATAATGTTCTGAATAACCAGGAATTTGTCGACCTGGAAGCGAAGCATTTCTTTATGCGCACGGCGTTTGAAGGGCCGACGGCGCCGGATCGGGTTGTTTCCTATTTGGAGCAGATTCTTCCGCAGGCAGCGGTGGTGAAGCTCATTGCCTCTGAACAGCAACCGATCGTGATCATGGCGACGACCGAGGCGCATTGTCTTGGCGATTTGCTGATCCGCCACTATTCCGGGGAACTGCCGGCGCAGATTCGCGCGGTGGTCAGCAACCATGAAAAACTAAAAGCATTAGTGGAACAGTTCGGCATCCCGTTTCATTACGTGAACCATCAGAATCTCGAACGAACGGCGCACGAAGATTTGGTCGCCGAAGTGCTGGCCGGCTACGCGCCGGAATACATCGTATTGGCGAAATACATGCGCATTCTCTCGCCGAAATTCGTGGCGCGCTATCCCAAGCGAATGATCAATATTCATCATTCGTTTTTGCCAGCCTTCATCGGCGCCAAGCCGTATCATCAAGCCTATGAGCGCGGCGTAAAGATCATCGGCGCCACGGCGCATATTGTCACCGACGATCTCGATACCGGGCCGATCATCGCCCAGGGCGTCATTCCGGTAAATCACACCCATACCGCCGCGGCCATGGTGCACGCGGGGCGGGATGTGGAAAAGGTCGTGCTCGCCAAGGCGGTCAGGCTCATGCTCGAAGAACGGGTTTTTCTGCACGGCAATCGCGCGATTATTTTTGAGTAGAGCAAGCCAGGCCGAGGCGAAGAATCGTCGCGACAAAATGGCGCTCAGCATCTTTGGTTCAATCGAACTAATTTTCAGTATTGGCTATGCGAAGGCTGCTGTTGGTTAGATCGCAGCGCGGATTGGAGAGTCGTTTCAGCGGGTTCGATTGACAATTTTCGGAGCATTGGATAAGTCTTTTTGCATAAACTTTTTCATAACATTGCTTAGGAGACGATCATGGCTAAAGATCTCAGGACCTTTATATCGGACTGCGAGCGTCAACTGCCGGGCGAGGTGATCCACATCACCAAGCAAGTCAATCCGGCAAATTACGACGTCACGGCGATCATCAAGCATCTCGGCGCGCAGAAAAAGTTTCCGATCATCATCTTTGACAACCCGCTGAATTTGAACGGTAAAGTCGGTCCGATCAAGCTGACAATGAACTGCGAGATCTCCCAAGGAAAGACGCAGATTGCTCTGGGCATGCCGCGTAACGCAACGCGGCCGCAGATGGCGGAGAAGTGCCTGGAAATGGAGGAGCATCGTGTTCCGCCGACAATCGTCAGCAGGAAGGACGCGCCGATCAAGGAAAACACCATGGTCGGCAAAGATGTGGATCTTTATCAAATCCCCATCATGCGCCACCACGAGATGGACGGCGGACCCTATATCGTTTTGTCGACGATCACCAAGGACCGGAAGTCGGGGATCTACAATCTTTCCTACCATCGCATGGAAGTGAAATCGAAAACCTCGACGGCGCTTTACGCCTCGCCCCGCCACCTATGGAAAATATTCAAAGACTACGAAGAAAATAACCTTGAGATGCCGGTCGCCACGGTGCTCGGCCATCACCCGGCGTTTCATATGGGCGCTTGTTATAGCGGTCCGTTCGAAGTCAGCGAATATGATGTCATTGGCGGATACATGGGCGAACCGCTGCGGCTGGTCGCCTCGGAAACTTTCGGCGATGATTTACTGATCCCTGCCGATGCTGAAGTCGTGATCGAAGGCGTGCTCAAACCCGGTGGCCGCGTGGTCGAAGGGCCCTTCGGCGAGGCTCCCGGTTATCTCGGCCCGCAGCGCTACACGACTTGTGTGCATTACGAGGTGCGCGCGATCAATTATCGCAACGGCGCCATGTATCAGTCGGTGATCACACCGGAAGGCGACAAGCCCTGGATGGATCTGCCGCGCGAGGGCGCTTATCTGCGCCGCTGCCGCGAAGCCGTTCCGGGGGTTACGGCCGTCTGCAAGCAGGGCCGGCATGCGCACTACAATGTCTTCATCTCGATGAAGAAGATGTCGGAGGGCGATCCCGGCCGCGCCGCCGCCGCGGCGTTGACCTTCGATCACACCAAGAACGTCTTTGTGTTTGACGACGATATCGACGTGTTCAATCCAACGGATATTCTCTGGGCGTTTGCGACCCGCGTGCAGCCGCACCGACAGGTGTCGATCCTGCAGCCATTGTTCCGCGGCAACTTTTTGGATCCCTCGCTGGTCGATGAGATCAAGACCTCCGGCATGATTGTCGATGCCACCAAGCCGCTCGACCGGCCGTTTTCGCCGGTATCGAAGTGCCCGGACGAGGCCATGGAGCGGATCAAGCTGGAGGAGTATGTCCCCGGCGAGGTTCTGCAACATATTCCGATGGATCGGACGACCTACTGGTCGTAAAGATTGAATAACTTATTTAGCTGATATTCAGGAGGAACGATGGGCCAGGCCGTAGAAATAACTTGTCCAAGCTGCAAAAAGGTTTTCGTGGTGAATCCGCACATGCTCGGGTCGGGGATGAACTTTCATTGTCCATTCTGCGATCTTTACTTTCCGGAAAAAGACAGCCCGAAGATCCGCAAATAACCTTTTCTCACCGGCCGCGGCGAGCGTCTCGCCGCGGCTTGTTTTCATTTAATCTATGAATGACAAGCGTAGCTATTTGATCGCGGGAACCAATGCGCCCAGAGTCGACGGCGTCGAGAAAGTCACCGGCAAGGCAATTTACACGAGCGATATCCAGCTTCCCGGCATGGCGCATGCGCGCATCCTGCGCAGTCCCGTGGCTCATGCGAAGCTCGTCAAGGTCGATGCGGCAAAGGCGAAGGAATTTCCCGGAGTGATCGCGACACTGACGCGGGACGATATTCAAGGGTTCAATTACAAGTACGGCGCGACCTACAAGGACCAGTCCATCGTTGCGGTCGATAAGGTGCGCTACGTCGGCGATCCGGTCGCGGCCGTGCTGGCCGACGATCCCGCCACCGCTGAGCAGGCGCTGGAGCTGATCGAGGTCGAGTACGAGGAGCTGCCGAAAGTTACCAACATCGAAGAGGCCACGGCGCCGGGAGCCGTTCTTGTCCATGAAGCCGGGGTGGCGCGCGCCGAGTTGCGCGGCTCGGTTTACGGCGCGCCGGAGCGGTTCAACGGCACGAATATCTGCTACTACCTGACTTTCGGACGCGAGGACGTCGACAAGGGCTTTGCCAAAGCCGATCATATCTTCGAAGACACATTTCGATTCCAGAAAGTTCAGCACTACTCGCTCGAAGCGCACAACAACATCGTCTACTACGACGGCGAAAAACTCACGGTCTGGGCATCCTGCCAGGACCCGTTCACTTTGCGCGATCATCTGTCGGGCATCTTTCGCCTGCCGCTCAGCCGCATACGCGTGATCGTGCCCTACGTCGGCGGCGGCTATGGCGGCAAGCTCTACGTCAAAGCCGAACCGATTGCCGCCGCGCTATCGTGGATGACGCGCCGCCCGGTGAAACTCCAGCTGTCGATCAATGAAAGCTTCAAAACGGTCACACGCCATCCGGCGCGCGTCACGGTGAAGACCGGCGTAACCAAAGACGGCAAACTGATCGCCCGAGAATGCCAGGTTTACATGGACACCGGCGCCTACGCCGACGCCGGCCCGCGGGTGACTCAGAAAGCCGCCTATCGCTCGCTCGGCCCTTACAGAATTCCTTACGCCAAGGTGGAAGCCTACGGCGTTTACACCAATACTGTCCCCGCCGGGGCTTTCCGCGGATTCGGCGCGCTGCAAGTCACCTGGGCCTATGAATCGCAGATGGATATGATCGCCGACCGGCTCGGTCTTGATCCGCTGGAATTTCGTATCAAGAATCTGCTCAAAAAGGGCGACATCTACACAAAGGGCGACACACCGGTGGATTGCGATCTCGAAGAGGGACTTTTGAAGGTCGCCGACGCGATCAAATGGCGAGAAAGCTCGGATAAGCCGAACCGCGCCAAGGGTCTCAGCTGCTGCATCAAAGACGCCGGCGGAACGTATAAAGTCGCCGGCGCGGCGGTGAAGATGTCGTCCGATGGCAGCATTGTATTGCTCACCGGCACGGTGGAAGTGGGGCAGGGGCCGAGGACGGCTTTGAGCCAGGTTGTCTCGGAAGAGCTTTGCGTCGCCATGGATCAAATCAGCGTCGCCCAGCTCGATACCGACGTGACACCCTACGACATTTCCACCAGCGCAAGCAGTTCCATGGTGGTTATGGGCACGGCCGTCCTTCGCGCGGCACAGGATGCCCGCAAGCAACTGCTGCAATGCGCCGCCAAGGTGCTCAAGCAAAAAGTGGAAAACCTGAAACTACATAACGGTCATGTGGTATTCGGCGAAAGTCCGCCCGTTTCGTTCAGCAAAGTGATCGTTGATTTTTTCGGCAGTAAAGCTGGAGAAATCATCGGCAAGGGACTCTACCAAGATAAAAAAAATCCCAAAGCCATATTGGGATCCACGACGACGTTCTGGGAAGTTGGTTGGGGTGGAGTCGAAGTCGAAGTCGATCCGGATACGGGCATGATCCGAGTGCTGAACTACGTATCGGCCTGCGACACCGGCAAGGCGATCAATCCCGATCAATGCGTCGGCCAGGATGAAGGCGCTGTCTTATTCGGCATCGGCCACACCTTAATGGAAGAAATGGTTTATGAGGATGGCCAGTTGCTGAACGGTAATCTCGTGGACTATCGGGTGCCGAGATTCGACGACACGCCGGAGCACTTCCATACGATCCTCATCGAAAACGGCAATGGCCCCGGTCCCTTCGGCTCCAAAGGCATCGGCGAGGGCGGACTTTTACCGGTGGCTTCCGCGATCGCCAACGCGGTATCGCGCGCGGTCGGAGTGCGCATTCAGGAACTTCCCCTCACGCCGCCGAAGGTTTGGCAGGCTTTGCAAGCAAAGCACTAACCTCGGACATCGCTTTAGATTTTTTAAAGTGATTGTTAACCCAGATGTCGCGCCGACGTCGGTGTGCGGTCTCGAGGTTCGTCATGCCCGTGGAAACGGGCCTCCAGATCATTGCTCATGTAATTGGAGGGTACCAGGGAAACCCTGGATTCCCGCGTGCGCGGGAATGACGAAGTTGGAGGCGATACTACACGTCTAGCACTTGCCCGCACTTCCTGCATGTCGCCAAGGCGGCGTCGCTCTTTAACGCGTTCGTTGCTTCATTGACGGCGCCGCCCGGATCGTCGAAGCGGACCTCTGCTTGATAAAGATTATTGCCGCAGTTTTCGCAGGGCCAGATGAAGCGATCGATCTCGTCCGCGCCGCGGCGGCGTTCGATCACAAACGTCCACGAACCGTCAGCCCGGCGCGGCGAGTGGGGAATCTTCGCAGGCAAGAGAAACAGATCGCCGGCGCGCAAAACCGCGATGTCGTGTCTGTCCTCTTTCAGATAATGAAGGTTGAGCTCGCCTTCGAGCTGATAAAAGATCTCGTCGCCCGGGTTGATATGATAGTCCTTGCGTTTGTTGGGCCCGCGCGTGACAAAGGCAATGAAATCCGAATCCTGCCAGATCACCCGGCGCTGGCCCCAATTGCCGCGATTCTCATCGATCCATTGTTGCAGGCTGAAGCCCTTTAAGTGTGGCAGCATAAGCCCTCCATTCCCGACGACACTATAGAATTGCCTCTGGACGCGAATCAAGTTAAATCAACGGCGTGCTGATGGCTCAAAAAAAGCTGGCAATCAAATCCGGCAAGATAGGCTTAATCGCGGATACCCATGGGTTGATGCGGCCGGAGGCCCTTGCGGCACTCAAGGGCAGCGAAATTATCATCCACGCCGGCGACATCGGTAGGCCTGAGGTTATTGACGCGCTCAACGCGATGGCTCCCGTGATCGCCATCCGCGGCAATAATGATCGGGATTCCTGGGCAAAACAGATTCCGGACCTTCTGGATCTTCAGATCAATGGCGTGCGGATCTACGTCATCCATAACGTGAATGAGATGGACTCTGCCTCCGCCAGCGGTTTTCAAGCGGTGGTGAGCGGACATTCCCACAAACCAAACCTGGTGACCAAAGATGGTGTGCTTTTTATCAACCCGGGGAGCGCCGGGCCACGCCGTTTCAAACTTCCAGTTACGGTGGGCAAACTACTCTTCGTTCGCGATACTATCAAAGCGAAGATCGTTACCTTGAACGTTTGATTATCTTCAGGCAGGCAATACACATGGGGAGGGGTAGATCGTGAATTCCACTCCCCATGTGCATTGCTTCGGCAGAGAAAACAAAGACGTGCTCCTTGCTGGGCCACATGGCATCGCTCAGCGAGGAAAGCACGAAGAGATCTCAGTTGTCTCGACCTGAGCCGAAACCGCCATTGCCGTTGCGAATAATTCCACTCGCCACCGCGGTGCCGCCATTTCCCAAGAGCACTGTGCCGCCAATCAGAGCCGCGCCTTTGAGAACTGCGTCACAGGTTGCGGTGCTGCCGGACTTATCGCAGTTCACGACCTCATTGCCCACTGTGGTCGTGACGTTCAACCGTGCGGTTCCGCCGACAGGCAAATTGTTGAGGCGGGCTCGCGCGATGTGGCTGTCCAAAAATAGAACTTTGCCGTTTGCTTGTTGATTTGCTAACGAACCTAGCCGGGCGCTCGATTCCTCGACCAATTCCGGCTGCGCGAGCGGCGCCGGGTCTTGCCAGACAAGCACGCCAGGACTCCCAGAGGATAAACTGGCAGGATCCGCTAGCTGCCTGACGCCGACGTAGACCTGGTTATGAACTGGGTCTACGCCGATGTCATGCCCGTTGGTCCCAGAGCATTCTTCGCCGACCAAGCTCCCTGCGGGGCTCTTCTTCGTCGGCGCGGCAAACACTCCGACGACCGGAATAACGCCGGCGTTGTTTGCTGGACAATTTGCACTGCTGGCTATGTTGTTGCTCGACGCGGTGTAAAAACGGCGCAGATTGGAATTGAATTGTCCGGTATCGGTCCCGTTGACACCGGGGAAGCTGTTCACGATGCTCATAGCGCCGTTCAGATTTACCAGCAACTGCGCGCCTGACCCGGCTGGAGCGCCCGCAACAGGAGCCGCGCAGCCGATAAATGCATCGTTGGTCAGCGGATCGATATCGATCGCTCGGCTATCGCACAAGGGAGTCAACAGGGTGCCCACAATCGCCGCCGCACCGCTCTTCGTCGTGTCAATGCGCAGAATCGCGGGCACAGGGGCGCCGGGAACGGTGACATAGACAAATCCATCGACAGGGTTGAAGCGCGGCTGCTCTGGAGCCCCCGGCAACGGGATCTGATCCACGATAGTATTGGTCAACAGATCAACGACCGTGACGAAAAACGGCGCCGCGGTGTTGCCCACATAGACCCGATGGTTAATTGGATCGTAGTCCAATTCGTCACTATTAGTGCCCAACGGCATATCAAGTTTAATCGGCGGCGCCGAGAGCAAGCGCAAATCGTAAATAAAAATCGATTTGAGGTCGACTGTAGTCCCGCCGGCAACCAAAACCGTGTTCCGATCGGTGACCACAAGCTTGTGTAAGTCGGGCGCGACTAGCACGCCGCTCGGACACGACCCGGGCCTTGTCGTCACCAGGTCGCAGGTCGGCACCTTCAAAGTGCCGAGATAGGTGTTCGTACTGGTGTCGATGACACTGACTCCCTTATTGACCCGGTCGGCAAAATACAAAGTATTAGTCGATGGATCGAACGACCATACATCGGTGCTGGCCTGAGTCGCCGCTCCGGTAGTAGTCCAGTTTGGGATTGTAATCTTTGTCAAAAAGTCTAAACCCGCCAGCGGCGTTGGGGTAACCGCGGCTACTTTGCCCGCAAGGCCCAGAGTGGACGCAAAAGAAACAAAAATGGAAATACCAATATAGGCAAGAGATCTCATGTTGCATTGCAAGAATTTCATGGTGCCTCCTCAGCTAAAGCCCGGTTGCTGATGATCAAAGCCCGGGCGCTTTCGGCGAATGCGCCGAAAATCTGGTTCGGTTAATCAGAAACGCGATGAATTGCGAGTCGGAGGTTTTGGGTCGTCAGTGATCCGGGAAACTGTCTGCTAGGGAATCACGCGGCGAGCCAGAGCGATGCAGGCGCGCGCGGTAAAACACGCGAAGAGCGGAATGAACATGTTCGAATTGCCGCCTAAGCCTTACATCGGGCGCCGCATGAACCGAAATTGTTGTCCAATGCTCCCGATGATCGCTCAATTCATGCGGGTCAGCGGCCGCATCGCTCAATGCTTCGGCTGCGAGCGCAGCGCGCTGCCAAGGCCCGAGCATTCTGGTCAAATTCGAACCGTCGATATCAAACGCTTCAAAGACTATGTAGGATGCGGCGAGCAGGGCCCAGACGAAATAGGCCGAGCGAAAAACGCGCGATGCGCGGATGATGCATAAATTTCGACTCATTGAATGCTCCCGCTGAGTCCCGCAAGAACAGATCCGATGCCGAAACATCGGCTCGGAGCTATATCCGGTAGAGACTGGAATTGTCAAGGCGAGTTCGGCAAGGCAAAATCAAGAAATTTGCATTGACTTTCATGGGTGCGCGGGTTAAACACACTGTTGTTAACCTTTTAATTCGATCCCGCGAGATCGAGAAAGGCGACATGAAAAGCTCAATCCAACAGATCAATTATATTCAAAGGCCCTCCCGTTAGATCGGGAGGGTCTTTTTTTGTCTATGGCTGAGGAAAAGCAAATTGTTTTGGAGCAGGCGGATCTCGCTAAAGTACTCAAGAGGATGGCGCACGAGATCGTCGAGAAGTGCGCCAATCCGAATGAGCTGGTATTGATCGGCATCCGTTCCCGCGGCGTCCATCTCGCTCGCCGGCTGGCGCGTCAGATCGAGGTGATCGGTAGGGCGACGCCAGCGGTTGCAGTCATCGATGTGTCGTCGCTCCGCGACGATCGAAACGAAACTCAGAGTAGTTCGCCTCTGGGCGCCTTCGAAATCGAAGCAGCCGTCGACGACAACACCGTGGTGCTGATCGACGACGTGATTTACCGGGGCCGAACGATCCGCGCGGCGATGGATGCGGTGGAGCGTCTTGGCCAGCCGAAAAGAATTCTCGTCGCGGTTTTGATCGATCGCGGCGCCCGCGAATTGCCCATTCGCGCCGATATCGTCGGTAAAAATATTCAGGCGGTGGAAGGCCAGCGAGTCAATGTTCGCTTGCTGGAATCGGATGGCATCGATCAGGTATTGCTCGTCAATTGGCCTGGGGCGCAGCGTTAGTCAATTGGGAATTTGAACCATGCGTAGTGTTATTTCGATCGCCGATTTGAGCAACGATGAAATAGAAGAGATTTTTTCGTTGGCCGACGCCGGTGACAAATTGCGCGCCGACCGCTCTGCCAGCGGCCGGATCATGGCGACGCTCTTTTACGAGCCGAGCACCAGAACGCGCCTGTCTTTCGAATCCGCCATGCAGCGCCTGGGCGGTACCGTAATCAGCTGCTCGGACATGAAAGCGTCGTCGACGGCCAAAGGCGAAACGGTCGCCGACACCGCCAAGGTCGTTTCCAGCTATGCCGATGTTTTGGTCGTCCGTCACAATTGGGACGGCGCCGTGCAGGCAATGGCAGAGCATGCCGATGCGCCGGTGATCAATGCCGGCGATGGCAGCCACGAGCATCCCACGCAAACGCTTTGTGATCTTTATACCCTGCGCAAGGAAAAGGGCGAGCTCAAAGGACTGACGGTAGTGGTCTGCGGCGATTTGAAGAACGGACGAACCATTCACTCGCTGGTGTATGCGCTCGCCCGTTTCGGCGCCAACGTGGTGACGCTCGCCGCGAACGGCATGGCGTTGCCGCAGTATGTGCTCGAACGATTGGAGCGGGAATACGATTATGCGCTCGAGCCGGTAGCGTCCGACGATTTGAACGCGGTCGTCACCGAAACCGACGCGCTTTACCTTACTCCGAAGCAACCCCATCAGCTGGCCCTCTACACCCAGGTGGATGAAGTGATTCAAGCCCGCCTCAACAACTTGGCGACGGGGCTTCGGTACGATGCCTTCTACATGACGCGAAAACAGAAAGAGCGCATGAAGGAAGGCGCGAGAGACGCAAGTTATCCGACCATCGGACCCAATTTTCTACGGGAGCAGCGATTTAAAGACACCGTCGTAATGCACCCGCTGCCCCGCGTCGATGAGCTTTCTCCGGAGGTCGATAAAGACCGCCGCGGCATTTACTTCAAGCAGGCCGCCTACGGCGTGCCCGTGCGTATGGCTTTGCTCAAGTTTCTCTTCGATGGAAGTCCTGAAAAACCGACAAGAGCGAAAATCGATACAGCGCCGTATCGAAGTCCCGAACCGATCGGACCGCAATGCCGCAACCTGAACTGCGTAACCGTCAAGGAACCGATCTCAAGCACTCGCCGTTTTAAAATCGTTTCGCCTGGGCAAGCCAATGCGCTCATTTTGGCGTGCGCCTATTGCGACCATCGGTTTAAGGTGCAAATCGCCGGCAATGTGAAGTCGAAAAGGTACTATGTTTTCGATGCCTCGCTTGCCGCGACGTTTACCGACTGGTTACGAAAAGACGAGCTGGCGCTTTTTGATTCCATCAAAAAAGCCGAGGAGCTCGGTTATAAGCCGTTCAAAAGTGGTCCCCAGCGAACGCTGATGAGCGAGGTTGAAATCGGCGGCGCTTTGTTAACCATGAGCGAGCAAATTCTGCGCGACTGCCGCGAGCTCAGCCGGTTGCTGTTTCTGGGCGTGCGCGGCGCGGGCTCGCATTTGGCACAGCGTTTGGCGAACGAAGTCGGCAAACAGGCGAAGCGAAAGCCGGAGGTGGGGGAAATCGAGATTTACGGCTCGGGCGACGATTTGAAAAGACTCTCGCCCGACGATCCCGACGCGGGACCGCTCAATCTAAAAGACCGTGAGATCATTCTTGTCGATGATGTGATCTTCACCGGGAGAACCGTCAAGAGCGCGTTGAGTATCATCTTTCGCTCGGCGCGGCCGCAATCGGTTCGCTTGGCTGTGTTGATCGATCGTGGACACAGGGAGTTTCCGGTAAAGCCCAACTACGTTGGCAAAAATATCCCGAGCTCCGAGTCGGACCGGGTGCGGGTAAAGTTGCGCGAAATCGATCCTGGCGAACCCGACCAGGTGATTATTTACACGATCATCAACCCGAAGGAGGAAACGCCGAAGCCGCCTCACCCCGCGGACCTGGCGGCCAGGTAGAGGTCATGAAAGCCATCCTAGTACTAGCCAATGGCCGGGTGTTTGAAGGCACGGCATTCGGAGCCGAGGGTGAAACCGGCGGCGCTTCACCCCTCATGCCCTACCCGCTCCCAGGCC
>CAMLCX010000083.1 GCA_946478635.1 uncultured Pseudomonadota bacterium | reverse complement strand
GGCGAAAAACCGGTGGTTGCGGGTTTCCAGATGCCTTTTCCACCCATGCCGCCGTCTTCGGCTTTGGTGATCCGCACGAGAGTTTCTTTCGGTACCGTGTTGATCGCGTGATTGTCGGCCTCGCCGCCAAAGATAAAACCCATGAAGGCTTTGGTCTTATGGAACAGCGTATCGGTCTGGTGCATCGGCATATGCCAGTTACGCGTCACCGACTGCTGTGAGCCGTAGCGGAGATTGGCCTGGTACCCGGTGTTTTCCGAGAGCGCGCGGCCGTCGGGACGGGTTTCGTGCGCTTTGACGCTTTTCTCCGTGGCAATAAACGGCGCATGTTTCATCATGACGATGTTGTACGGATAGGCCCGGTTGTAAGTGACGCGCAGCATGAGGCGCGACACGCGATAGAACGGATCGTCGGGTTTAGCGCCGAGATACGGCCGGTCGGCCGGATTGGCGTCGACGTAAACATAGTCGCCGTCGTTGATGTTCAGATCGCGCGCCGCCTGGGGGTTCATGTGCATTTGATGTTCGCCGACGCAGGGCGCGCGTTTATCCAAGCGGTAGGGATCGCCAAAGTTAGAGTCCATCAACATATGCCAGTCGACATTCGACCAGCCGCTGTGGACCCGGTGGCGCGTCTTTGGCGTCAGGCAGTAGAACTGGAAGCCCTTTTCCCAGAGGAAGTTCTTGGTCTGTTTCACCTTGCTCCAGGGCATCTTGATGTTACGGATGGTGCGCTCATCCCAGTGCTCGGCGTTAGCGGGGATGCCGTAGTCCTCGGGCCGCACCAGCGGATTGGAGCTGACGATGACGTTGGGCAGATACGGCGTCGCTTCGGGCCCTTCGCGATGCACGATGAAATTTTCGCCGTACTCGATCGCTTCAGGTACGTCCGCGTAGGCATGCAGCCGTCCTGTGTCCGTATGGAACGGTTCGCTGTCATGCACCTGTTCAAAGAAGGGAATGCGCGGATAGGTGCGGAAGTTTAACAAACAGCCGCCCGGAGGGCCGTACTTTCCGGCCATGATATCGGTGAGCTTGTAACCGGCCGTCGTCGTACAGGTATCGAGCAGGCGCTGGATGTAAATGCCCCGTTTATCGGCCGCGGCAAAGGCAAAACAATCGCGGAATCGTTTTTCGCCGGTGACGTCGGCGAGCGAGTGGGCGATGCCGGCGATGATGTTGAGGTCATCTTTGCTGTCAAAGACGGGTGGAATGCCGCCTTTCCAAATTTGTAGAAATGGATTCGAGCAACTCGCAGTGATTTCCAGTCCTTCAAATTCGAGCCACGAGTTGGCGGGCAGTGCGAGGTCCGCATACTCGATGGAAGCGGTCATCTGAATGTCCATCGAAACGATCATCTCGACATTCGGGTTGACGTTCTTGATCATGCCGTAGGCCCACTTGGCGTTATTGATCAGATTGACGTTGTTGAAGAGCAGAGCTTTGGTGGGCGTGGGCATATGGCTCTGCCCGGTAAAATTTTTCCGGCCAAACTTCGGCGTGTTCACGATCAAAGCGAGATCGCCGTGATTCCAGTAAGCAGGCTCTTCGTCCTTAGTGTAGGCATGGGCATGGATCTCTTTGCCGTGGGCCTTCGGATCAAGGTTCATCTTGAACGGATCTTCCGCCACCCAACCTTTGAAGCCAGGGCCGGTCCACGGGGAGCCCTGGAAGAGGGCGGCTTTATAATTGCCCGCCCAGGTGTGGCAGCCGGCGCCGGGCTGGCCGATATTTCCCGTGAGCATCAACGGCAGGTAGGCGGCGCGATTCATCTCAGTTGCGTGGAACCAATGGTTGATGCCTTCGCCCTGATGGATCGCGACGGGTTTCATGGTCGCGATATCCTGGGCGAGCTGCTCGATCATCGCCTTCGGCGCCTGGGTAATTTCGGCTACCGTTTCAAGGTCGTAGTCCTTTAGGTGGCTCTGGTAGAGAGTCCAGAGGGTCGCGACTTCGACGTCCTTGCCGTCCAGCAATTTAATTTTAAATTTGCCGTCCAGGGCGGGTTCCCAGCCTTTTTTGGCCATCGCCTCGCCGACATCGTCGCGGGTAATGGCCACCGGACCGTTTTTCTTTGCGTCCCAAATCACGAAATCGCCGAGCTTGGCGTGTTGCTCGGCGGTCAAGCCTTGAATTTTCATCGACGGCCCATCGGCGGCGAGCGTGGTTTTATAATCGGGGAAGATCTCGTGGGCGCGCAACCGTTTTAGATTGTCCGTGCGCACCAGGAGTGGAAAATCGGTGAAGCGCTTGATGAATGTTTCGTCATACCATTTCTTGTCGATCATCAATTTGGTGATGCCGAGCCAAAGCGCGGCGTCGGTCTGTGGCCGAATTGGAATCCAGTAGTCGGCTTTGGTCGAAGGCGGGCCGTATTCCGGCGCAATGACGACGATCTTTGCGCCGCGCTCCATGCATTCGATAAACCAGTGCGAGTCCGTGAGTTTGTTCTCGACGAGGTTTTTGCCATCCATGATAATGAGTTTGGAAAAACGCAGATCGTTGAAGTCGCACTCCGAAGCCTGCAGGCCGTGCACCCATGGATGGCCCGGCGCCTGATCGCCATGCCAGGTGTAGTTCGAGAAATTGCGCCCGGCGCGGGCTTTGTCGGGACCGACGCCGCGAATCTTTGCGTCGAGCAGGGCGAGTGAGTTGTTGAGGCGATACATGCCATACTTGCCGATGACGCCGAGCAGACCCATGCCGCCGCGCATCTTCACCGTCCGTGTTCCGGCGCCGCCCGTCTCTTCGACCATTTCCGGTTGATAGCCTTGTGCCAGGAGAAGTTGTTTTCCCGCTTCCCCGCTGTAACGCGTGGAAATCGCCACCAGCGCTTTAGCAATGGAGTCGAAGGCATCGGGCCAGGAAATTTGCACGAACTCGTCCTGGCCGCGGGCATCGAACATGTATCTCGTCTTGTTCTCGGGCGTAAGTTCGGGAAAACCGGCGTCGGCCCAGGCCTTCCAACCTTTGCGCACGATCGGGTGGCGCAGGCGGTAGGGGCCGTAGATCACACGATGAAACGTATAGCCCTTGGCGCACTGGCGCGGATTCCAATTGACGGTTGCTTTGTTGCCGTAGAGGTCGGCGTAGTTTTGGTAATCGTAGGTGCTCCCCATGCGCGTCACGATGCCATTGCGAACGTAAGCCCGAACACGGCACGCGTGGGTGTCGTTGGGCGAGCAGACCCAATCAAAAGCGCTATCGTATTTGTACTGATCGCGGTAAATCTTTTCCCACTCTCGGTTGACCGACCGCGCAAGAGGATTATCGCCGGCGTCCGCCGGTCTAAAATAATGCAAGGAGCCAGCAGCGATTGCCGCTGCGCCGGTGCCGATGCCCATCCACTTGAGAAAATCGCGGCGGGTGACCCGCATCATCTCTCTGGCTTCATCGTCGTTCATTTTTCTCGCTCCCTAATTTTTGTTCAAGGTTCAAAGTTCAAGGTTCAATGTTGAAGCTCGATAGTCGTCACCGCATTCCTTAACTTTGAACTTTAAACCTTGAACTTTGAACAGCCTCATTTTTCAATATTCAGCTCCTGCCAAATCGTCACTGATTTTTTGCCGTCGCGATCTCCTGCGCTGCCGTTCCAAACCGCAAAAGCTACGGGAACCGTCGCTCCCGCTTGGAGCGCCACGGCGCCTCGGCCGGTGGGCGCAAGCGATCGACGAAACATGACCTCGTAAGAGCCCTTTCCGTAGACCCCTCGAGCGTCGATCTTTTGCTCGATCCGCGGTCTTGCTTGGAGTGTGCCGAATCCTTGGGCCGCAAGATCTTCGACGGCACTCTTGCGCTGCGGATCGGAGACGATATTGCCAGCGCCCCAGCCGGTGACGAAGGTCGGATCCGATTGCAATGTCAGAGCGTGGCGAGACGGTTGTTCGACGGCTGAACGCGTCAAGTTGGGATAGGAATCGATGCCGACATTCGGATAAGCTCTCTCGACGTCCTGATACGCGACATCCAAGTCGGCTTGCCGTTCGGATTTCCACATCCAGATATTAACCGCAGCTCCGGTCGCGCCCATGGCAAAAAATGGCGGGTTTGCGTCTAATGAAAATTGGATTGCCGCGGCATCGCGGAAGTCCTGTGGACGGAGCGCCGTGCTGTCGTTGGTTTCATCATGCCACACCATGAGAATCGCCAATGCTTTGCCGTCGTGGAGTGCGCGCACGGTTACTTCTTCCGGGCGGTCACTGCGCCACCACAGGGGCATGAGATGGAGATTGATCGGCGTAGCCGTGCGCCAGATGCCGGATTGCGGATGATCAGGCAGGCTAGTGACGCGCGCCGCCTGAATGGTAAATTTTTTCATCTCGGCTCGGGCGCGCTGCGTGTCACTGGAAAGGGAACGTACGTAATTGACCAAATGCCATGCGTCGGCGCCGTAGGCCCAATCGCTCATCGGCATCGGACTTCCCGGAATGCCCGCGACGATATGGCGGTACAGGGCGATCGGGTTGGGGCTGCCTTTGAAAATGCCCGCGGTGAGATCACGCGGTCGGGTCGGAAACCCCTCGTCGTCTCTCTGCTCTTGGGCGCCGTCGCCTCTTGCCGTCGCGCCGTGACATGAGGCGCAGGCATCCTTATAGAGCTCCAGGGCGCGGGCTCTTGCCGCCGTATCAAAAGGTGCAGGCTTGGGAACTTCGATAATGCCCTCTCCGCCGCTTCCGTCAGCCGCCGGCATTTTCTGAGCTCTAATGGCGATGGGCTTTTCCGCGAGGGATTTAATGTAATGGACCAAGCCCCATCGTTGCTCCGTCGCCAGATGTTCCCAGGACGGCATGGCCGAGCCGGGCATACCGCGCGAAATCGTGTCGAAGAGATCTTGGTCTGTCGGCACGCGATCCCAGGTCGAGACCAGTCGATACCTCGCTGCGACGAAATCGCGCGGTTTGGGATAGAGCAGATAGGCCGCCTCGCCGTCACCGCGGCCGCCGGCGCCGTGGCAAGCTACACATTGTTGGGCGAAGATCTGCTTTCCAATGGCAAGCAGTTGGGGAGAAGCTGGCGGTGATTTGACCTCCGCGGATTTGATGACCGCGAGAGTGCTGAGAATTAGAATCGCCGCGACCACAGAAGAAAAAACCCATTTCATCTCGGGTCCCTCCACCAGATGGCTATCCGATCGATCAAAATGACTTACGCCCTTTTTTTCCTCGCTAAGTCGGCTAACGTTGTTCGCTGCATGAGTCCGGTGATGGCTTGGCGCGCCTGTTTCCACTCAAAATGAATCGGGCAGGGCGAAAGATCGGCGCAACGCTCACTCCAAAAGATACAGCGATCAAAGACATCGCCGCCCTCCACGGCGGCAAAAATATCCGACATATTGATAGCGTCCGGGCGACGAGCGAGAGCGTAGCCCCGTATGGCGCCACGAGAAGAAATTACGATGTTCGCCCTGTTGAGCTTTTGGAATATCTTCGCAAGGAAACTAGGCGGGGCTCCCGCCGCCTTCGCGATGTCTCGGAGTTGGATGGTCGTGCCGATTCGGTTCGTCGCCAACACCATCAGTCCCTCAATTGCATAGCGGCTCTCTTTGCCCAGCTTCATCTGTCGGAGTCAACGGATGAATTTAGTCCGTTGGCAAAAGCTACGACGCAATCGGTGTACCACCACGGCCGGCTGCTTTTCCGCGGCCATGCGGCACGTTTCCTATTGAGCGTTGCTGAAAATAAGAAAATGTTCCAAGCGGATTCCATTATTCGCGAATCGATGGGCTCGCTGAACCCGAACTCGACGCTTGGCCGGATGGGTTCCATTGCTAATTCGATCGGGTACGGATTGACCGCTTGCTCTAACAGGTTCTACAATCCGGAAGAATCGTTTTGCTGCAAAGAAAGAGGAGGTGCTATGGCCCAATTTCCAAAAGCCTACGAGAATTTCAAGAAGGCTTATCCGACAGTTTGGCAAGCGTATGATCGACTTGGCGCCGAGGTTCACGACAGCGGACCGCTCGAGAAAAAAGACCGCGAGTTACTCAAGCTGTCAATGGCGATCGGAGCGCGACTGGAAGGAGCGGTGCATTCACATACGCGCAGGGCGCTCGAGGCCGGTGCCACGGCACAAGAGATCCGCCATGTAGTTCTGCTTGGCGTGACTACGTTGGGATTTCCGCACACGGTCGCAGCATTGACGTGGGTCGAAGACGACTTGAAGGCTGATAAACGCATCGGACGGAAACGTGATCGCTGATTTGTCTTTGCTGTAAAGCGATGCGCCGGTGGGCAGTATCTAACTAGTCTCGGTCTGGCGGAACCGATGAATCCGAATCGGCACAGATTCCTACTCATCGCCTTGGCAGGGATTTCCCTTTTGACGGGTCTCTGGGCCGGCATCGCTCGCATGGGCTGGCTTGTGCCGTTGCCGAACGAGCAATTGGTTCTGGTCCATGGCCCGCTGATGGTGGTGGGTTTTCTCGGCACGCTAATTGGACTTGAACGGGCGGTTGCTTTGCAGCGCGGGTGGACCTACGCCATCCCGATTGGCGCCGGTCTGAGCGCGCTACTGGCGCTGTTGAGCGCGCCACTGCAAATAAGTGCTTCGCTGGCGGTCTTGGCCGGCATGCTTCTGGTTGCCGTATTCATCACGCTTTATCGCCAATACCCCTCCGAGCACTTCATCATCATGGCCCTAAGCGCGCTCGCCTGGGTGGTGGGCAATGTTCTGTGGTTTGCCGAAGCCGCAGTATTTACGCTGGTTCCGTGGTGGGTGGGATACCTTGTGCTCATGATCGCCGGCGAAAGATTGGAGCTGTCTCGACTCAGACAACCGACGGCCCTGATTCGCCGCGCGTTTCACGGATGCGTCGCGGTGATTCTCATCGGCCTTGTGTGCTCGTTATTCGACCTTCCTACCGCCGTTCGCATCGGCGGTTTCGGATTTCTTGCGCTCGCCGTCTGGTTGCTGCGTTACGACCTGGCATGGCAGAGCATGAAGCAATCCGGGTTACCGAGTTTCATGGCGCTGTCCCTGATCGCGGGATATTTGTGGCTGGCGATCGGAGGAATTCTCTGGATCATATTTGCGCGCTATTTCACTGCCGGCCCACGATACGATGCGATGTTGCACACGATCTTTTTGGGTTTTGTCTTTTCGATGATATTTGCCCACGCGCCGATCATATTGCCGACGATCACCGGACTGGCATTGCCGTTTCAAAAAAGTTTTTATCTCCATGCCGGTTTGTTGCATATCTCGCTTCTAATGCGCGTCGCGGGTGATCTGTCGCTCTTGCTTCTCCTGCAACGATGGGCTGGCTTGCTCAACGTTGGGACGATCCTGCTTTTCCTCATCAACAATGTGCGCGCGGTGCGTTTGGGAGCAAACGTGCGTTCCATTGAAAAAGGTAACCCCCGCTGAGCCTGTTTCTCGGAAGCAAGAAACTCGTCCGGTCTAATTCCTGTTTGTGACAAAACGCTAGGCGAACTTGCTTCGTTGCCGGAGAAGTTGATGTGGCATGCATCGTGCTCAATTAGGCATCGATGGATTTCAATCAACGGCCGTTTACGGTGATTTGGGAAACGACGCGCGCTTGTGATCTTGCCTGTTTGCACTGCCGTGCTGAAGCCAATCCGTACAGAAGCGCAGCCGAGCTTAGCCTCACGGAAGCGCAGCGGCTCGTTCACGATATCAAAGCCTTCGGCCAGCCGTATCCGATATTTGTCTTGACCGGCGGTGATCCCGCCAAGCGCGCGGATATCATCGATGTCATTGAGTTCGCGCGAAACGAAGGGCTGCGGGTGGCAATGACGCCGTCAGCGACGCCATTGATTTCCCGCGATAGGGTCCGCCAATTTGCCCAGGCCGGGTTGATCCGCCTTGCGGTGAGCTTGGACGGCAAAGACGCCGCCGCCCATGATGGCTTTCGCGGTGTCGTCGGCTCATTCGAGCGGACGCTCAAAATTCTCGATTGGTGCGGTGAGTGCGGTCTGGAGTCGCAGATTCACACGACCGTGACGCGTCACGTTCTGCCTGATTTGCCGACGATCGCGGAGATGATCGCCGCGCGCGGCATCAAACTCTGGGCGCTGTTTCTTTTGATCGCAGTCGGGCGCGCGGCGCGGCGGGAGGTTCGCCGGCTCAATCTCAACGCGCGCCAGTTCGAGTCGCTGTTTAACTGGCTCTATGATTTGACGAAGTCCGTGCCCTTCGATGTCACGCCGCGCGAAGGCTACCATTACCGGCGCGTGCTGTTGCAAAGGCGAGCTGCAGAACTGGACGTGGCCGTCGAAGACTTGCTCGCCGACGTCGAAAAAAGACACTCGACGCCGACCGACGTTGTGACCGCGCCTCAAAGCGCGCGCATTGTGCGCGCCCCGCTTGGCGTGAACGACGGCAGGGGCGTGGTGTTCATTTCGCACCAGGGCGAGGTTCAACCAAGCGGGTTTTTGAATCTCGTCGGTGGCAATATCCGCTCGCAATCTTTGGCCGACATTTATCGTAATTCCCCCGTCTTCCGCGCCGTACGCGACTTCACGCGGCTCAAGGGCAAGTGCGGCGTGTGCGAGTTCAAATCGATCTGCGGCGGCAGCCGCTCGCGCGCTTACGCGCTTACCGGCGATCCGATGGGCGCCGATCCCTTTTGTATCTATGAGCCGGCGGCTTGGAAAGCTCGGCACTCGATTCCCCAGCCGCAACCGGCCGCAGAGAACGAACAACCAATTTTGCATTGAGCAAAAGGAGACAAAATTATGGAACAGATGGCTTCGCATGCTGGCGGTTGTGCGCACCATGCTGAAAAACCGACCGAGATTCTCAGCGATGAACACCGGATTATCGAGGGCGTGCTCGGCGCCATTGAGAAGCTCGCGAAGGGTCCGCTGGGCGCGCTGGAGCCGTGGAAGAAAGCGCTCGACTTTCTCCGCCACTTCGCCGATCAGTGCCACCACTTCAAAGAAGAAAAATTGTTGTTTCCCGCCATGGAGGCGCACGGTATTCCCAACGAAGGCGGGCCCATCGGCATGATGCTGATGGAACATGAGGAAGGCAGGTCCTACGTGCGGGCCATGTTCGCGGCGATTTCCCTCGTCGAAGCCAGGAACGAGGCCGCCAAAGAAAGTCTCCTCGGCAACGCGCAGGCCTACTGCCGTCTCCTGCGCGAGCATATTCAAAAGGAAGACGAGATTCTTTTTCGCATGGCCGACGAAGTGATTTCCGCGGACGAACAGAAAAAGCTCTCAGCGGCTTTCGCCCAGCACGAGGCCGAAGAAATGGGCGCGGGAGTGCATGAAAAATATCTAAAGATTGCGGCGGAATTGGAAGGCGCAACGAGATAGAGCCAATGCTGGACGTTTTGCATAGCACGATAGTCCACCAATGAGCGGTTCATAAACTAAGCGGGAGGTCTACCTAATCCAAGCAGGCTGAGGTGTGTTTGAGGAAAGGAGTTCTTATGAAGACGTTAATGATCCTCTTTATTTCTCTGTTCCTGTTTTTTGCAAACGCGCCTTCCTATGGCGCTTCATTTTATGAAGGCAAAACGATTACCATTGTCGTTGGTTACAAACCGGGAGGCGGTTATGACAGATATGCGCGCCTCATCGCCAAACATCTGCCCAAATATATCCCCGGCAAGCCCGGCGCTATCGTTCAGAACATGCCGGGAGCGAGCAGCGTGATTGCGGCGAATCATCTTTATAGCGTCGCCAAGCCCGACGGTCTGACGATCGGGACTTTCAACAATGCTACGGTCGTCGCGCAATTGATCAAGGTCGAGGGCGTGAGGTTCGATTTAACCAAGTTTGCCTGGTTGGGCAGTGCTGCCAGCGATGCGGTGATTCTCAGCGTACGCTCCGATCTGCCGTACAAGACCGCGGACGACTTGCGCAAGGTCAAGCAGTTTGTCATCGGCACCACCGGACCGGGAAGCTCGACCCATGATTTCCCCGCGCTGCTTGAGGAGTTCGCCGGTTTCGACTTTAAGCTGGTCCCCGGTTACTCGTCGAGCGCGGATGTTATGCTCGCCCTCGAGCGTAAAGAGGTGGACGGCCGGGCTGGGTCTTACGATTCGATAAAGCCTTTTATTGACCGCGGTCTGGTGCGTCCTATCATTCGAAACCGAACGTCGGCACCGGGAATCGAAAAATTACCGATTGACGAAAGTCTTGCAACCACTAAGCAAGGCAAACTCATCATGGCCGTGAACGCGGTCCCAACACAAATCTATCGGCCTTTCGTAATACCTCCGGGAACCGCCAAGGACACGATAAAAATCCTCCGCGACGCATTTGCCAACGCTCTCAAGGACAAAGAGCTCCTTGCAGAAGCTGAGAAGGGCAAGATGACCATCGATTATGTCTCGCCGGAGGATGCTTTGAAGGTTGTCGCCGAGGTTTTAGGCCAACCTCCGGACGTCGTCCAGACGCTGTCGAAATATATCAAGTTTGGGGATTGAGCCTTTGCACCAATTAGATAGATACTCGGCGCATGGAGAGCGCGGCTTGATCCGCGCTTTCCCCTTAAGGAAAAACGGGCTGCTCTAATGATGCTCGATGCATTTGTCCAAGGACTGTTCGTAATCTTTCAATGGCACACTTTTCTCATGATGCTGTTGGGCATCTTTCTGGGCTTCTGGGTGGGACTGCTCCCGGGCCTCGGCGGCACAACCACCCTGGCTTTGATGCTTCCCTTTATTTATCAGATGACGCCTGTGGAAGCCTTTGCTTTCCTGTTGGGGATGCACTCGGTGGTCTCGACCACCGGAGATATCACGTCGGTTCTGTTTGGAATTCCCGGAGAGGGCACCACCGCCGCAACGATTTTGGACGGTCACGCAATGGCCAAGAAAGGCGAGGCCGGACGGGCACTGGGGGCGGCGCTCATGAGCTCTCTCATCGGCGCCTTGATTGGGGCTTTTGCTTTGGCTCTTGCTATTCCGGTCGTGCGCCCGCTGGTTCTTTCATTTGGGGCGCCGGAACTCTTCATGCTTGCCATCGTCGGCATCGCCTTTATTTCCTCGTTGAGCGGGCAGGGCGGACGGGCCTTGTTGCGCGGAATTCTCGCCGGGCTTTTGGGACTCCTGTTCGCGCTCGTGGGCCAAGATCCCCAGGCGGGAGTTCTGCGCTTCACTTTCGGACAGCTCTATCTATGGAACGGCCTCGACTTGATTCCCGTTTTGGTGGGGTTATTTGCCATTCCCGAGATCATTGACCTCGCCGTCAGAGGGACCTCTATCGCGGGCGAGCTGCCGCCTGAGAATCTTGGCAGAGGCGTTTGGGTTGGTGTCAAAGATACGTTCGTGCATTTTTGGCTAACCGTCCGATGCAGCCTGGCCGGTACCTTCATCGGAATCATGCCGGGCTTGGGTGGCGGGGTGGCGCAGTGGATCGCGTACGGGCATGCGGTGCAGAGCGCGCGTACCGTTGAGGAGCGAGACGGGTTCGGCAAAGGAGACGTCCGGGGAGTATTGGGTCCCGGCGCGGCCAATAACTCCAAAGAAGGAGGGTCCCTTATCCCAACCATTGCTTTTGGAGTTCCCGGTAGCTCTTCCATGGCGATTCTCCTGGGCGCGTTTTTCCTTCTCGGGATCATGCCGGGACCCGACATGTTGGATAAGCATCTCGTTCTTACCTTTTCCATGGTCTGGACGATGGTCGTCGCCAATATTATTACCGTGGCCGTCAGCCTTTGTTTTCTGAATTACCTGGCCAAGCTCACTCTGATCCGCGGGACTATACTTATTCCGTTCATCCTGTTCTTCTCTTTCATCGGCGCCTATACCTCCAATAATCATCTCGGTGATTTGCTGGTTTTGATTGCGTTCGGCTTTTTCGGCTATGTCATGATCAGCTGCGGTTGGCCTCGATCCCCTCTGGTGCTCGGCTTTGTTCTGGGCAGGATAGCGGAGAACAATTTTTATATTTCAACCATTCGCTACGGTCCGTCCTGGACTCTGCGCCCGTTGGTGCTGGTTCTCATCGCTTTGTCAGTCATCGTGATTTTTCTTCCTTTTATGCGCTTTAAGGGGCGAGCGCTGCCCGCGGGAGACGTGCCGTGAGGCGTTTGTTGAATCTTCGCGGTGCGCTCAGTTTAGCGACGGCATGTGTTGCCGGGTATGCTCTTTACGCGTCCTTGGGCTGGCCCTTCCGAACCGCGCTCTTCCCAAGGCTTATCGCGCTTCCCATTCTTTTCCTCAGCTTGATTGAATTGGCCCTGAGCGTCTGGGGCGGCGAAACAGAGCACCAGGGTCATGCGGTGGATTTCCAGTTCACCGATACGGTTGAACCTGCCTTGGCCATGAAGCGAACGATAGCAATAATGATCTGGACGCTGGGCTTTCTGGCGCTGATTGTTTTGGTTGGCTTTCCTCTCGCAGTTCCAATCTTCGTTTTTGCTTATTTGAAAATAGCCGGCCGAGAACCCTGGACCCTCACGATTGTTCTGACTGTAACTTCCTGGCTATTCATGGAAGGGCTCTTCAACAGACTTCTTCATCTCCCGTTCCCGGAAGGTTTGATATTGGGGCTTTGGAGTTAGCGCTCTTAGAGTCAGCGCATTGAGGCTTCTTTAACCCAGCGGCGCGCGCCTTGCCCGGCGCTCGAATTGATTGTAAGGAAGGTTGGCGGCTAAGGTCCACTGAGGGTGAAGAAAACCGTCTATAAGGAGGGCTTTATGGCAAGACCGCGAGTCATCGAATGGCCGGACAAGGCGAAGATCTGCGTCACCTTCATCATCCCATGGGAAGTATGGCCGGAGAATTTCGCCACGCGCGAATCCTTGCAGCGCCACGGCACGCACACCATCCCGCCAGCCAATGCGGTGTTTAAACAAAATCTCGCCGCTGTGACGGAACGAGAATACGGCGACCGGGTCGGCATCTGGCGCATCATGGATATGTTCGACCGCCATGGCCTGAAAGTTACCTTTTTGATGAACGGCCTCAAGGTCGAGCAGTTTGCCGAGGAGTGCAAGGCCTTCAAGGCCCAGGGGCATGAATTCTCCTCGGAAAGCTACGAACATGAGTATTCGTTCATGTACACGCGCGAGCAGGAACGCGAGTCCATTCAAAAAACTGTCGCGGCGTTTCAAAAAGTCTTGGGCGAGAAGCCGACCGGCTATCTCTCGCCGGGGCATGCCTCGACGCCGCATACTTTAGAGTTGGTCGCGGAAGCGGGCTTTATCTGGTGGGCCGATCCGTTGAACTCGGACAATCCCTATACCGTTGAGTCCAAGGAGAGAAAGGTCGTGGTGGTGCCGTACAATGTTCCCGGCTGCAATGATTACTCCACCTACGGCGCCGGCCGAACGCCGCGCGATTTGCTGCAAATCATGAAAGATCAGTTCGACTACCTCTACTGGGAAGGCGAGCAGGGTGCGCCGAAGTTCTTTGCGTTTAACCTGCACCCGTTCGTTTCCGGCGTGCCGTTTCGCACGAAAATCATCGATGAGTTTATTCGTTATGCCAAAGGCTTTCCAAAAGTCTGGTTCGCGCGCCGCATCGAAATCGCCAACTGGTGCTTAAAAAACGGATTCTAGTAAGCTGTAACAGGCAAATAGCGTCTACCGTTCATGGTTCCCTTCGGCTTAGGCTCAGGACAGGCTGCCTCACCACGAACGGTTTTTCCTTTCTCCGTTCGCCCT
>CAMLCX010000082.1 GCA_946478635.1 uncultured Pseudomonadota bacterium | reverse complement strand
TTGCCTTCGGACTGCGCGAACGAAAAGTGCCTCGCTCCGACGTCAAGTCCCGCGTTTTTCAAGCCTTGGAGCAGGTCGATCTCAAAGGCGTCGAGAGGCGCCGCCCATCCCAGCTTTCAGGCGGACAACAACAACGCGTGGCGCTCGCCCGCACGCTGGTCATTCAACCGCGAGTTTTGCTTCTGGA
Organism: uncultured Pseudomonadota bacterium; assembly: GCA_946478635.1. The sequence goes on along the minus strand of CAMLCX010000082.1, from coordinate 13,449 downwards.
TGAGCCGCTCAGCAATTTGGATGCGAAACTTCGGATCGACATGCGACTGGAGCTCCTCAAGCTGCAGCGCGACTTGGGGCTGACGACCATCTACGTAACGCATGACCAAGAAGAGGCCTTGGCGATGTCGAATAGGATCGCTGTCGTCCATCAAGGCCGGGTGGTTCAAGAGGGCGCGCCTCGCGACATTTACGAGCACCCTGAGAACGATTTCATCGCAAGCTTTGTCGGTCAAACAAATCTGCTTCCCGGAACAATTCTAAAAGCTGCGGACGACCGGATCGCCGTCGAGATTGTGAACGGGCCCACACTGAATCTTTCGATTTCGGCGTCGATCCATCGCCCGCGAGCCGGCGATGCTGTGTTTTTGAGCCTGCGGCCCGAATCCCTCGAACTTTTGGAGAAAAAATCGTTGCCCGACTGCGGTCCTGGAATCGAAGGCAGGATCCTCGCGTCAGCCTACCAAGGAGCTTTGGTTGAATACGAAATCGCCGCACTGGGAAAGGCGCTCAAAGCGCGAGTGATCAATCCGAAGGGCAAGCATCAGTTTCAAGCCGGCGACGAAGTGGCTCTGACTTTTGCTCACGAGGACATTCTCGTGGTGCCGTCGAAGCGCGACGGCAGCGTTAAGGAATAGAAACCGGTACGGCGGTGGGTGAACGACCTCGTCGTGTTTCGTTAGAAGTAAGACTCTCAGACGTTCAGGTACGGCTAATTAATTATCCGTACCGCGGCTCGACAGTCAACGACCGACCCGCCGCGGTCAACTGATGTCCGGCAACTACATGGGATGGGAAACTCATCGTCACGCGCGTCCCGGCACCGGGCTTGCTGGTTACCGTTAGTTTCCCGCCGATCAGCTCTGCCATCCGGCGCGCAACGGTGAGGCCGATGCCAAGCCCCGAATAGGACCGGTGAATCGAATTGTCAGCTTGATGAAAAGGCTCGAAGATGGAATCGATCTTTCCTTGCTCAATGCCGACGCCCGTATCCGTGATTTCGATCTCGACGCTGTTACGCTGTGCCGAAGGCTGCACGTTGACGACGATCTCACCCTCGGAAGTAAATTTCACGGCGTTGTTGAACACATTTTGAAACACGCGTTCAATCTTGGCGCGATCGCTGACAATCGCAATCTCACTGTCGGCGAGTCTGACATCCAGGCGCAGGCCTTTTTCGCGGATCGTCTTCTCGTAACGTTTCGTCGTTTCGTTTACGACATTGCGGAGATCGAATCGCTCCAGCGTCGCACTCGCGTCTCCCGCGTTGAGTGAAGTCATCCAGAGTACGTTGTCGATCAGTTCCAGCAACTCTTCGGAGTTCCGGTACACGGTCTCGAGCACCTTCTGCTGTTCTTCGGTAAGCTTGCCGATGACTTGGTTCAGTAGAAGATATACGAAACCGACCACGACGCTGAGCGGAGTTCTCAATTCGTGCGAGATATTCGATAGAAAGTCGGATTTGACCTGCCTGAGTTGCGACTTGGCGTTGCGTCTTTCTAGCCCACGGCGCACCAAAGCGAGTATGTGATTGACATCAAACGGTTTAGAGATGTAGTCAAAGGCGCCGAGTCGAAGTCCCTCGATGGCGGTATCCAAGGAGCCATAGCCAGTGATGATAATCGCTTCGATGTCGGGGTCGTGGCGCTTTACTTTTTCCAAAACGTGGATGCCGCTGAAGCCCGGCATCTTGAGGTCTAAAGTGACCAGATCGATGGGGTGCTGCTTCAGCATCTCGACTGCCTGAGTACCGCGGTCGGCCGTGTATACGTTATAGTAAGGGTTGAGAATCATTTTGAGGGATTCCCTTGGACCCATTTCGTCGTCAACGATCAAAATGTGCGATTTGGTAGCATCCATAAAGCGAGCATTTGAGCAAGTAATATGCCACGCTCGACCCACCCCTAAGACGCTAATTATTAAAAGGAAAAACTGGAAATGTCGTTAATGGAAGTTTTCCGCGAGGTACTAAATAGAGAATTCCGGAACAAATTTGTCCGTTTATGTCGAAAGCTTCAATTCCTCATCCGAGTCGTTTGGGTCGATTATTTTGAGTTTCTCGATGCGATATTTGAGTATCCGCCGGCTAGTCCCTAGCAGAGAGGCGGCCTTGGTCTGGTTGAATCCGGTGCGTTGTAAGGCCTTGACGATAAGTTCGCGCTCGAATTCGTCCACTGCATCGCTCAACGGTCGCGATCCACTGAGTACATCTTCTTTCAGTGTTGCGGTCTGATCCGTCGACCGCATGCCTACCGGGAGGTCGCGCAGCATTACGGTTTCGTGTGGCGTGAGAATAGTAAGACGTTCGATGAGATTTTCCAGTTCGCGAATATTGCCGGGCCACGGGTAGGAAACGAAAAAGTCCACCACTTCGGGAGAAAGCGTCTTGGCAACGATCGAATGCTCCTGCGCTTTCAGGCGCAGAAAATGGTCGAGCAACAAGGCAATATCATCGCGCCGCTCCCGTAAAGGCGAAAGGAACAGGGACACGACGTTCAGCCGATAGAATAAATCCGGGCGAAACTCGGCGTTTTTCGCCATATGCTCGAGATCTCGATTGCTCGCGGCAACCACCCGAACATCCACCTTGATCTCTTCGATGCCGCCCAGTCGGGTGAAGGTTTCCTGTTCGATGGCGCGCAGAAACTTTGCCTGCGTGCTCAGATTGAGCTCGCCGATCTCATCCAAAAACAGCGTTCCGCCGTGCGCCAATTCGAAGCGCCCTATCTTTTTCTGCGAAGCGTTGGTGAAGGCGCCTCTCTCGTATCCAAACAACTCGCTCTCGATCAACGTGTCCGGCAAAGCGGCGCAGTTCACCACCACAAAGGGCTTGGCGCGCCGGTCGCTATTATAGTGAATCGCTCGAGCAATTAGTTCCTTGCCGGTACCGCTTTCTCCGGTGATCAAAACAGTGCTCTTCTTGGCGGCTACCATACTAACGGCTTTGAAAACATCGATGATCTGCTTCGATTTACCGATGACGTGCTCGACGCCATATTTCCGGCCGACCTCTTCCTTCAACCGCTCTAGCTCGCGCGAAAGCTGAACCTTCTCCAGTGCATGTTCCACGCGCATGCGCAGCTCTTCGACGTCGAATGGCTTGGTCACGTAGTCGAAGGCGCCGGTACCCTTGGCGACAAACGCCGTGCGCGCCGTGTTGAGTCCTGTCAGCATGATCACCTGGCAATCGGGATGTACCGATTTGATTTGTTTCAATACGGCCAGTCCGTCCGTCCCCGGCATCATAATGTCCAATAAAACAACGTCGGGCCTTTCATTGGATGCTTTTTGGACGGCTTCCTCCGCCGAAGGCGCTTCGAGCACGTTGTAGGATTTGTTAAATACCATCTGCAGGGACTGCCTTACGCCTGCTTCATCGTCAACGACCAATAACAGTGGCTGGCTCATGTCAGTTTTCATTTCGGTGCTCGGCAAGCGGAAACTCCAATTTCAAAGTCTCTTTCTCGCCATCCGGGGAATGGATCATGAAACGTCCACCGTTGCTTTCCAGCAGTTGTTTTGCGAGCAAAACACGCAACGGAAGAATGCCTGTGTTCTCAGGCAAATTCTGCTCTGCCAAGTAATGGGAGATTGAGGCCACCCGTGCGCCTTCACGCAGGTAAGTAATCCCCACAGTGCCTGCCGTTGAAAGATCGATTTCGATCTCACTCCCCATTCTGACATCGGACAGCGTCACCCTCAAGATGTTTTTCAATATGTATTCCAGTTGAGACTCGTCGATTTGTATGATGTCGGCGCCGCCGTTTCCCTTCCACGTGACCCGCGTCTGCCGTTCGGCGCCCTCGAGCCGAATGCCGTTCAGCACGGTGCGGATTTTTTCACTCAGCGCCACATGGCTCAAGCGGGGTCGCGTGAAGTCGGCGAATTCGATGAGGACTTCCAAAAGCTCATCCATGCGCTCGATATCGCTTCCAACAACCTCTTGAAAGCGGCTTCGGAAGTTTTCGTCTTCATAGCGATCGCCGAGCAGCTGCGCGAAGGTTTTGATCGTCACCATAGGATTCTTGAGTTCATGAGCAAGCTCGTGAATCAGCGCGGTCAAATCCGCTATCTTTACGTGCCCGTTAATGGACGAAGTCGGCGCCGGACCGCGGCTGTAAACTTCAAACTGGAAGTCGCTGCCTTCTCGATTCGGACGCGCTTCAACGGGCGCGAATTCGGCAAATTCGCTCCCGTCGCTCGGATGCGGAACGCTAAAGTCGAAAATGAGATCAGTGCCGTCGATCCGTGAATTTCGACGATACGCAAGAGTGCGTGCAATCACGGTTTCCATCTCGTGCAAGTTGCCAAACCAAAGGTAATTCGTCAGACGGCGTTTTGCGTCTTCAGACAACTCCGGCTCCCTCAATCCCAATCTTTTCGCGAACTCGCGCGCGAACCATTCCGCCACAATCGGGATCTCGTCCCGCCGTTCTCGGAGGGGTGCCAACTTGAGCGTGAGCGTCGCGAGCCGATAGTAAAGTGAATCGAGAAACTCGCCGCGATAGACTTTCTCCAACAATTCTAAATTGGCTGTCGTTAAATAGCGCACCGCCGTCCGTCTATCATTCCCCTCTTGGAGAAAGTTTAAGAGCAACGACTGACCCGCGGAAGAACATTTTTCCAGGTTTTCGATGATCAGAGTCGTCGGTGAAGCATAAAAGTGCGATTGCAACGACAGCTCAAGATTTTTTTGCTCCAGGTACTCCTCGCTGATTTCGACTGCATTCATTGAAACACGCAATTTCGACATCCCACCGAGATTGCAAATCCCGGCCACAACTCGAGTCTGGCCACAGCCCATTTCACCGGCAATCAGAAGCGGCAATGGCGCGGCGCCAAATCGGCGCGCTAAGCTCGCCGCACTCCGGCTGAGATAAGGAAAATCCAGATACGGCAAATAATCTTCTGACTCCTGGCGGTGCTCTAAGTCGCCGGACCCCGGGAAATCCGTTCGTCGCGCCAACAACTGCCCGACTTTCTGATGCAACTCGTACGGGTTGAAGGGTTTCGTTAGACAAGGAATCTCGCCCGTGGTTTCAATCGCTCTCGCGATCGATTTGCTTTCCACTAGAAATAGGACCGCAAACGGCAATCGCGCGGCAAAACGCAAGAGTCTGGCGGTTTCGGCACCTAGCTGAGGCGTGACGCCGAGGATTAAGAGATCGACTTCGCGCACATCGGCGATGGGAAATTCGTTAGCCTTGAGCGGTCGCTTGACAATGACAAATTCGCTCCCAAGGATGAGAGCCAACGTCTCTCGGACGACCTCCGATTCATCAATGACTAAGATTCGCTTCATTCACGTGAGCGTGACCATTGGTCGCCGGCCGAATCGGCTTGCCAACGGGCACATGGACGAAGAATGACGTCCCCTTTCCAATCGTACTCTCGACCGTAACAAAACCCCCGTGTTCTTGTACGATCTGATGGGACACCGCGAGACCCAAACCGCTGCCTTCATCCTTGCTCGTAAAAAACGGATCGAAAATCTGCTCCAAATTTTCTTGCGGAATACCAATCCCGGTGTCACGAATCTCAATCTGCACATATTCTCGTATCAGTTCAGAGTCGCTCTTTGCCGAAAGACTCGTCGCGATCACAATCGAGCCGCCATTGCTCATGGCCTGGATGGCGTTCAAAATGAGGTTCATAAATACCTGCTTCATCTGCTCTCTGTCAATCCATACCTTGGGAAGTTCGCTACCGAACCTGCGCATTACTTCCACGTTTTTCTCTTTTGCCTGAGATTCGAGAATCCGTGCGATGTTATCGACGACGTCGTTGACATTTTCTGGCGCGACATTCGGCTTGGATGGGCGAGCAAAGCTCAAAAGGTCGTTAATTAGACCGCAAATGCGGTCAACTTCCTTCAAGGCGAGCCCCTGAAATCCCTCTCGGAACTCGGCATCCTCGTAGCGCTCGGGTAAAAGCTGGGTGAACGTTCGGATCGCGACGAGCGGGTTACGAATTTCATGCGCCAGCCCGGCAGTCAGGAGCCCGAGCGAGGAAAGCCGGTCCGCCCGGCGCAGGATGGCTTGCGAGTCTTTGAGCTCTTTTTCCCGCTGCGCCAAGCGCTCGGCCATTTGATCAAACGCCGTAGCCAGGCTGCCAATCTCGTCGTCGCGCCGGATGGAAACGCGGTACCCGAGATCTCCCTCTTCAATGCGCTTCGCGGCCAGAGTGAGTCTCTCCAATGGCTTGGTCATTCTGAACGTAATGATAAAAATAATGATCAGTCCGACCAAAAAAATGGTGGAAGAAATTCCCACCGCTTTGAAGGTGACTTCTTGAATGTCTTTATGGATCGGGCTCAGATCAAAACCAAGACGAATCCCGCCCAATCGTTCGTGTCCGAGCTTTACGGGCTTCGAGATATCCAGGATTTGCTTCTTGTAATCGAGGTCCACCAAGGTCGCGGTGGATTTTATGATTTTCTGGCCCAGCGCGTCAGTGAAGGTTGAAAAAAGTTGGCGCTGGTCAGGATGGTAGTCACCGACTATTCGGCCTTCGCTGTCGAAAATATAGGCATATTCGACATTAGGCAGAGCCTTAGCTTCTGAGGCAATCGTTTCAAGCCGATAGGTATCGAGCTTGTAAAGAGAACCCGACACACTTAGCTCCATAAGGCTGATACCGACCTTGGCTCTTTCACCCATTTGAGCCAGGAGCAAGTTCTTCTGTGAGCGAATCGTTAAGAAGGTGAGTGTGCCGACCGCGGCGAGATAAAAAAGGCCGACGGAGAGGAAGATCTTTAGTTTGAGAGTAAGCTTAACCGGCAGAATCATGGCCGGATCTTACCACGAATCCACCTCTTTACCCAAAGATGAAAAAACGTATTTTTCAATGCTTTTCAATTGGTTCAGAGAACCGGCCGGGATTTCGTCGAATTTCGTCGTGTTCTGTGATCTCTTCAGTACCCCTTGACCCTCCGCATCCTTATCCATGTTCAGTAGGATTTCTTTTAAATCCTTGAGCAGTTTAGGATCAAGATCCTTGCGCACGGCCACCAGAGTCCTAGGCACCGATACGGTAGTGTCGAGAACTTTTAAGGAGTCACGAATTTCCGGCTTCAACCGGTCAAATTCCCTGTGAATCGTAGTAGCCGCATCCGCACGTCCTGTGAGTAGAACATTTACGGAATTGCCATCACTCCCGTAGACATATCCAATCGCGTCTGGTTTAACGGTGCCCGGGTTTTTGATTTGTATTAGCTTGAACTTTTTCTCCTCTAAAAGCATCCGAGGAAGAACGGTGGCGGAAGTGGAATGGGGTTCTTCGAACGCAATCACCTTACCCTTCAAATCACCGAGAGAATTAATCCCGCTGTTTTTCTTGACCACGATGAGCCCCTTGTAATCGGCCTCGCCATATTTCCACTGCCTTAAAATGGGCACGGATCCTGCGCGCTTCGAGAGCACGAGCGTCGGCACCACGCTGTCATGAAAGAGATCCACTTTGCCCTCTTTGAGTGCCTGAGAGAGCATGTGCATTTTTTCAACTACCAAAATCTTACCGCTAGTTATGCCGGACGAGGCCAGTTTTTTTGCCAAATAGTCAACAAATTCTTGCCGATCCCTTATCGCTCTGACCGGATCGTCAAAGACTCTGCCGAAAACAAGCACCTTCCCCTCGTCCGCGATTACGTAAGAAGGGTTGAAAACACGAGGCAAGATTAAAAATAAAACAAAAACCAGACAGGTACCGACTTTTTGCATCGTGTCTCTCCTTAAATTAATCGAGAGCTAAGATTCAGTCGCATAGGTGCCGACAGCAGCGGCTTCTTGGGTTGTTGACCTGGGAAGAGCAAGACATGTCAAAGCAGACAAAATAGCCAAAAGAGCAGCAAAGTAATAGGGCCAACTAAAACCCATTGATTCTGCCAGAACGCCCGACACAAAAACACCGATGGGCTTAAACACATTTGTCAGCGTGGTATAAGTCGCAAGATCAAGCGACGTTTTTTCTTCACTCGCGAAGTCCAGCATTAGGTGATTATAGTAAACCATCGCCACGCTGAAGAGAAACATAAAAATAAAAACGATTATTAAATACGCAGGGAGCGTGGTCGCAAGGGTAAAAGCAATACTTACCGGAACGAGCAAAAACCCCGCGATGACTACCAGTCTCCGGGGTTCCCATCCGAGATTCACGAATTTCGAAAAAAAAGTAACAATCAATCCTTGAAAAATATACTCAGCCATCAACACGGTGCCGACAAAAGCCGGAGTTACACCCAAAACTTTCGTAAGATACACTGGGAGGACAACAACTCCCCAAGCGTCCAGTGCCCCGTTGAGCAGGCCAAACCCCAATCCCAAAGTTTTGATCTTTCTGTCCGCTGCGCCCCAGATTTTGAGCACCGGCAACTTTATTTGTTCCCTCATATCCGGGAGATAGCGAAACGCGCATAGAGCGGAGAGGGCCGTTACAACCGAAAAAATGGAGAGCGTCTTTTCAATCGTGAACACAGCGATCAACAGCCCTCCGGCAATCATACCAACGCCCTTCGATGCCTCCTTAAGCCCGAGAATCATGTTGATCAGAAATCTCTGATTCTGCTTGGGAGAAAAATGTTTGACGTAGACTGCGCTTATATCAGACATGTACAGAAGACCACGAACAAATCTTTCCACGTAAATGAAGACCACACCGGGAATCATGTAAAACAATGAAATGACGCTGTGCATTATCAACCCGGTCAAGAAGGTCTTTTTGTAACCCCAACGGTTGAGCATGACTCCGATGCCCATGGGCGCAAAAATTTCCGCAAACTTGAATAGAAAAAACAGGAAAGCGATCTTGGAAATGGCCATGCCGCTAGCGGCAAAGTAGACAGGCACAACAACTCTCAGGGCACCATTTGTCAGCGCCTGGCTCCAATACCCGAAAGCTATGATGCCGATGGTCGGTTTATGACTCTCCATTCCTTTTACCTTACCCACTTACAGTCGTTCGCTGTTCGCCATATAGTTGTCAATCCTCGGGGTAAAGTATTCTGCCTCTTTATGATGTTTCAGCGGCCCGTGAAATAAAAATCCCATGCCTTCCACATATTTCGAAAAATTGGTCCGCAAAATAGGATAGCGTCTTTCTAAATCTGGGACCCAATCCGGAAGACGACCCTGCGGATGCTTGATCTCCAGAATCGCTTTTGTTGATTTCCCTACTGGCTCTTCCACGGGATACTTCCATGAATCGTAAGCATAGACGTTTGCGCCTACATGGTAGTACTGAATATCCCAGTCGAGACAAACCCTCTGGATGTCACCCTGGAATGCTACTCTCCGATAAGTCAGCAACAACATCGGCTTTATGCCGGTCGTCAGGATTGTTTCCTGAGTCTCGCGATATAAGTCACAAATAACAGCTCGATCCGCACCCGTCCCATCATTGTAAGCCAATGCGCTTTGTAAGCCGTCTCCGCCGGTGATGAACCCTGGCAGGTCCGCCCTGTTGAGTTTGAATCTCTTTTTTCTCCAGCGCTCTTTTTGTCTGATTTTTACCTCGATCCAGTAATATGAAATCGGCTTTGGAGACTCGCCATAATTTTCATAGGTCCGGATCCGAACAAGAATATGACGACCACCGTTTAAAATCGTGTACCGCGTTAGGTCAAAGTCTCTGTTGTCGAAATAGACGCTTCCCACGCATGTGATCTCATAAATGGGTTTGAGACCAAATTGCGGCAGAAACTCGGTCAGATCACGCCATAATCCAGCAACTTCATTTTCCCTAACCGCTACCTGATAATTTCTTTCGATGCGGTCTTGGTAATTCGGCTCTTCCACCATGGTCATGGTCAACTCCTCGCAGATGTGGTTCTAGCAACTGCTCAGACACCATCTTCTTCTTCCTTCTTCTTCCTCGGATTCCTGAAGTCATGACAATTTATCCAGCCTTGGAAAACCCACACATTAACCACTAATAGCTAATCAATAGATTTCATTTTATTTCATTTATTTGATTCACCGAGAGCTTTCTGCCTGTTTATTGAACATATGCGAACTTTTGGCAAGTTTGTGCAACCGTATATAAGAGTTATTTATGCTAGTCAAGGAAAGAATTAATTCAAAAGAACGGAAACCGGAAGCCGGAATTATTCAAGTAACACTCGAGATCAGGTGCGCAAGTGAATCAATCTATATGTAGTACGAGATAACCTACTTCCCGATCATAACCTTTTTTTACTTTGCTCTAACTTCGCCCAGGTATCTCGCAGAGTAACCGATCTGTTAAAAACTAATGCTTCTGCGGAGGAGTTTTCATCGACGCAGAAATAACCGAGCCGCTCGAACTGGTAGCGTTGGCCCGGTTTGGCATCGGCGAGATAGGATTCGACACGGGCGTCAGCAAGCGTCTCCAGGGATTTAGAATTGATATTGGCGAGCCAATCCGTACCTGAAGGGACATCGTCAGGATCTTCTTTCGTGAACAGGTGTTCGTACAGCCGGACTTGCGCTCCGAGCGCGTGCTCGGCGGAAACCCAGTGAATGGTCGCTTTCACTTTGCGGCCGCTCTGCGACGAGCCACTCTTAGTGTCCGGATCGTATGTACAGCGCAGCTCGCGAATCTCGCCGGTGACCGTATCTTTCTCGACACCGACGCACTTGATGATGTAGCCGTAGCGCAGCCGCGCCTCTTTGCCGGGTGACAAGCGAAAAAACCCCTTGGGCGGCTCTTCGCGAAAATCGTCCTGCTCGATGTAAAGAACCCGCGAGAAAGCCACTTTGCGCGTTCCCATGGCCGGGTCTTCTGGATTGTTGATCGCGATCAATTCCTCAACCTGTCCTTCCGGATAGTTTTCCAGAACGACTTTGACCGGCCGCAGCACTGCCATCACCCGCGGCGCGCGTTTGTTCAAGTCTTCGCGCAAACAATGCTCCAGCATGGCGATGTCAACCATGCTGTTTCTCTTCGCCACACCGATGCGATCACAAAAGTTGCGAATCGCCTCGGGCGTATAACCGCGGCGCCGCATGCCTGCCAATGTCGGCATGCGTGGGTCATCCCAGCCCGTGACATGTTTTTGCTGAACCAGTTGCAGCAGCTTGCGCTTGCTCAACAGCGTGTGGGTGAGATTCAATCGCGCAAACTCAATTTGTTGCGCATGATGAATTTGCAGCTGGTCGAGAAACCAGTCGTAAAGCGGCCGATGATCTTCAAACTCCAATGTGCAAATCGAATGGGTAATTCCCTCGATCGAATCCGACTGGCCATGGGCGAAATCATAGGTTGGGTAGATACACCAGCTGTCTCCGGTTCGGTGATGCGTCGCCCGCAAGACGCGGTACATCACCGGGTCGCGCAGATTGATATTGGGCGCCGCCATATCGATTTTTGCTCGCAGCGTTCGGCTACCGTCGGGAAATTCGCCGGCACGCATACGCTGGAAGAGATCCAGATTGTCCTCAATGGAGCGATTGCGGTAGGGGCTGTTCTTTCCGGGTTCGGTCAATGTCCCGCGGTACTCGCGCATTTGATCCGCGCTTAAGTCGCAGACAAAGGCCTTGCCGGCCTTGATCAGCCGTACCGCGAACTCATAGAGACTCTCAAAGTAATCCGAAGCATAAAACTCTCGATCGTCCCAATCGAACCCGAGCCAGCGAACATCTTCTTTAATCGACTCGACGTATTCGATGTCCTCTTTGCTGGGATTGGTATCGTCAAACCTGAGATTGGACATGCCGCCAAATTCCGCCGCCAGGCCGAAATTGAGGCAGATGGATTTGGCGTGACCGATGTGCAGGTAGCCGTTCGGTTCCGGCGGAAAACGCGTATGTACCCGTCCGCCATTTTTACCTTGTTTCAAATCTTCGGCGACGATATTCCGGATAAAATTTGACGGTGCGGCTTCGGCGCTAGCTGCTGACGGCTTGGCGCCGCCATCGGGCGGCTCGGTTTCCACAGGCGCTCCTCCTCAATTTCCCGTCGATAATATCACAAACGATTCATAATTTAACGCGCCGTTGACGGTTTTTCCCGCGCCTGTTAGCTTAACCGAATGACCCAGGTTCGTACTCGCTTTGCACCGAGTCCCACAGGTTACTTGCATATCGGCGGGGCGCGCACCGCCCTTTTCAACTTTCTTTTTGCTCGCCATCACGGCGGCAAATTCATTCTCCGCATCGAGGACACGGACCGGGAAAGATCGACGCCTGAGGCCATACAAGCAATTTTGGACGCCATGAAATGGCTCGAGCTCGATTACGATGAAGGACCTTTTTATCAAACCGAGCGCTATCCGCTGTACAAAGACAAGATCCAGACACTTCTAGCAATGGGCAAAGCCTACCCGTGTGTTTGCACGGCAGCGGAACTGGATGCCAAACGTCAGCTGGCGCAAAAAGAGAAACGCAAACCCGCCTACGATGGCACGTGCCGGCCGATGGAAGGCGTCATCCCCTCGCTCCCGACGAACAAACCCTATACCGTCCGGTTCCGCTCGCCGCATGAGGGGTCGACGGTCGTTAAAGATTTAATCAAGGGCGACGTCGTTTTCGATAACCGCGAGCTCGATGATCTAATCATCGCCCGTTCCGACGGGACTCCGACCTACAATTTCTGCGTCGTCGTTGATGACATCGACATGGCCATCACCCATATTATTCGCGGCGACGATCATCTCTCCAATACACCGCGACAAATTCAACTCTACGAAGCTTTCGGCCATCAGTTGCCTCAGTTTGCCCACGTCCCGCTCATCCTCGGCACCGACAAGGCTCGGCTCAGCAAGCGCCACGGCGCCACCTCCGTGACGGCTTACCGCGACATGGGCTACTTCCCGGAGGCCGTCGTGAACTATCTGGTCCGCCTCGCCTGGTCCCACGGCGATCAGGAAATTTTCTCGCGGCAAGAGTTGATCGAGAAATTCTCGCTGGAGAATGTCGGGAAGTCGGCGGGCGTGTTCAATCCGGAAAAATTTCTCTGGGTCAATTTCCATTACTTGAAATCGACGCCCCTGACGCAACTGGCAGATGAAATCATTCCGCTTATTCAAGCTAAGGGCTACCCGGTCCCGCGCGACAAATCCTGGCTGGAAAAAATGATCGCGACCCTCCAGGAGCGCGCCAAAACACTGGCAGAGATGGTCGATGCCGCCCGCTACTATTTAGTCGAAGATATCGATTACGAAAAAAAAACGGCGCAGAAGTTTCTTACCAAAGATGCGGCGGCGCCGATGCAAAGCCTAATGGGAAAACTATCCGAGCTGACCGATTTCCGCGAGCCTTCGATTGAACAGGCCTTCACAACCACCCTCGAAGAATACCACCTCAAAATGGGCATGCTGGCCCAACCGGTGCGTGTGGCGCTCACCGGCGGCACGGTGAGCCCGGGCATTCACGACGTGATCGCGGTGCTTGGAAAAGAGCGCACGATCCGGCGTCTGAAAAGAGCCCTCGATTACATCGGTCAAACTTGACTCCGCGCGCCAATTCTTTTACGTTTA
>CAMLCX010000081.1 GCA_946478635.1 uncultured Pseudomonadota bacterium | reverse complement strand
ATCAGCCCGATAAGCTTACCCTTGACGTCCAGGGAGTGAACAAAATAATGACCGATATTGGGTTTTGCATTCTTGTACTGTTCCCATCCATCCCGTCGTCGTTTCCAAGCCTCGATGCGCGCCGCTTCGCTGCTGAGGTATTCTTGAAACGTCACCGGACGGTAGCGCGTCCAGATTCCACCCGGACTGCGAAAATCGGGAATGCCCGATTCCGTGCTGATTCCCGCGCCGGTAAAGACCACGGTTTCGTCGCTCTCGCGCATTTTTTCGGCGAACTCGCTTAGCGTTATCATGATTTTATTTATAGAACAGCGCCGGCGCCGAAGACAACTACGTCAGTGCTTGTCGTCCGGCAATCTCAGCAAAAAAGCCATTAGCGCGCCTGCGGCGATGAGCGCGCCGGTGACCGTGAAACCGGTTGCGAACGAACCGGCATCGCCCATGGCGCCGATGAACGTTGGAATCACGCCGCCGCCGATCAGAAATCCGAAAGGGACGGAAAACGAGACCGCAAGATTGCGCGCGTTCGGCGGCGTAATCATGGCAATCGCCGCGAAGGCCGCCGGAAAAAACCAAACGGCGAGCAACGGCTGGAAAAACACCGCGACGTTCAGCCAGTGATCGGACAGCAGGCCCAAGAGTAAAGTCGTCATGCCGGTAAACGACAAACTGATTATGATCGTTCGCCCCGCGCCGAGCCTATCCGAGGCCCAGCCGCCTAGCAGGCCTAGAATGGGACCATGCGAGCGCGAGAACGCCACAATCGTGTTCGCCCACGTTGGTTCGAAGCCACGCTCGCTGACGAGATAGAGCGGCAGCATCGCGTATATACCGACCGTGGAGCTGACGCCCAGGCCGAACAAAACGATCATCAGCCAAAACGCCGGCATGCGAACGAGCGCGCCGAAGGCGTTCGAAAAGGGCGACTCGCCGGGAAAATCACCGCCCTGGCCGAACCGCGCAAAACACAGGCATGATAAAATCGACAAGGCGCCGAGTCCGCCCAACGCCGCGCGCCAGCTCGACCATTTGAGAAATAGTTCAGCGATAAAAGGGCTGACAAAAAACGCCAGGTTAGGCGCCAGCTCGTGCACCGCGATCGCTTTACCCCAATGCTCTCGATCGACAAGCGAAGTGATCGTCGCGATCGCCGAGGGCATATACAATCCGGCGGCGAAGCCGACGCCAAACAACGCGGTGCGCATGAGCGCCAGGTCGGCGGCAAAGGCCACCGTCAACATAGCCGCGCCGACGCCAGCGCTCGAAAGCACTATCGCTACTCTGTGCGTCGCCCTTGACGCCAGTAGGCCCGAGGATAAAAGCCCGGCTAGATAGCCGCCGGATGTTAAGAAGAAAAGGAATCCGGCTTGGCTATGGCTGATCTCCAGCTCCCTTTCGATGGTCGGTAACAGCGGCGAGAGAATAATCCGCGACACGAAGTTCAGCAGAAAAATGACGACGAGAAAATAGACCGGACCGAGTTGAGTTTGGAAAACTGATTTCCGGCCGGAACGTTTCAACGGAGCCGGCTTTGATGTATCTTCACGTTGCATTTAAGATCGCCCGGATCTCCCTACTTTTACATGGCCGGCGCGGCGGAAGCGAACGCGAAATCGCGGGAAGCAGTGCTTAACGACTCAACCACGGAGAAATTTATGCTGAACAATCTACGAATTTTAGCTATCGCCATAATCTCAGTCCTACTGCCAGCAGTTGGTTTCGCCGCGTCCCCGCCAACACCCATGCGCCTCCTCTATCCCAGTTTCGCAGGCTCATGGGCGACCGCCTGGATCGCCAAGGAAGCCGGTTATTTCATCGATGAAGGTTTGGACGTCGAATTGATCCGCGTCGGCGGCAGCACGAGGATGGTCGCCGCCATGCTCGGCGGCAGTGCGCCGATCATTCAGGCCGGTGCGGTGGCCGCATTAGCGGCAACCGCCGCCGGCAGCGACGTCGTGATCATCGGCGCCACCGGAACGGTCTCACCCTTTCGCTTGATGGTTCGGCCTGAAATCAAGCAGCCATCGGACTTGAAGGGGAAAAAGGCGGGCATCACGACGTTCGGTTCGACATCCGATCAAGTCGTGCGGATCGCGTTGAAACAATTCAACCTTGAACCGAACAAAGATGTGGCGCTTCTAACCTTCGGCGCCCAGCCCGAAGCTTTTGCTGCGTTGCATAACGGGATTGTGCAGGCCGCCGCCTTGAGTTATCCGCTTTACCCCAAAGCCGCAAAGATGGGTATGCGGGAATTGGTCAACTTCGGCGCACTCGGCGTTGAAGACATCAACGGCACGGTGATCACGACGCGATCCTTCATTGCGCAGAACCGCGATACCGCGCTGCGGTTTTTGCGCGCGTTTACGCGCGGCATGCACCGCTACCGCACCGATAAAGAGTTCAGCAAGAAGGTTCTCGGCAAATACGGCAAGATCAATGATGAAGAAATTTTGGAAGGAACCTGGCAGGACTACGCGCCGACCCTGCAAAAAACTCCGCGCCCGTCCTTGAAAGCGATTCAATTCATGATCGAGAATCAATACCCGGGTAAAAAGCCGCAGCCAAAACCAGAGCAGTTCGTCGACACTTCCTTGGTCGAGCAATTGGAGAAGAGCGGCTTTATCGACTCGGTGAATAGATAAATCAAACGGAAGCCGTTTGTTGAACGGCCCGTTCGATAGAGAGACGTAAAAGGGCGCTTTATCTCAGACCAAAAAGGAGGAGCAAGATCGGCGATCCCCCCAATCCTCCATCTTCAATCCTCGGTTATGCGGTTCCGAGCAGTAACCGAGTTTCGGATACGAGCAAGTGAACTAACGCTGCGCTTGCAGATTGTTCCTTACCCCCTTGACGCCGCCCACGCCGCGCGCGATTTGCTCAGCTTTAGTTTTATCGGCCGCCGTCTCGACCACTCCGGACAATTGAACCACGCCGCGATCCGTGTCGACTTGTATGCGCGTCAGACTTGCGCCCTTCTCGGCGGCGAGCTTCGCTTTAACGGTCGTGGTGATCGTCGTGTCATCGATGTGCTCGCCCAGGGTCTCGCCCGTCATTGCTTGGCAACCTGAAACCCCAGCCACCAGCGCTATTGCCAAAATGATCCGCCGCAGTTTTCGTAGCAGCATAGGTCCCCCTTTAATTTCGTACATGCAGTACCAAATGGGCTAAGCTTGCGCAACTGGAAAAAGGCACGCAAGCCTCGCCTTTAACCCAGCCGCCGGGCCAATTCTTGGATCTGGTCCATCGACTCCTTCAACGCCGGAGCGTACACGCGCGGCACGCATTCGCCGCAAATTTCATTAGCCAAGCTGCTGATCGAGCGCAACCCGGCGTCGAGAATAGCCGATTGGCCATTGGCGGCGGGCCGCGAAGAATTGATTTCCACCAGGCTTTGCAGACAAATCATCAGATTGGCCAAAATGGATTCAAGCGTTTCCTCGTCGGGTTCGACGTGGGAGCGATAGAGCAGATCATGAATCGTCTGCAACTCGCCGCGAAATACTCGCGCCGTGCTTTCCAGCCGCCGCAACACCTGTCCCGGCAACGCACCTTGTTCGGCTTGGAGCTGCTGCACCGAACCGAGATCGGTGAACACCAAATGCAAGTTGGTCCGCACTCGGTCCAGACGATCTTCGAATGTCGTTCGATGTATTTCTGCGGTGAGTTCTTCCTGCCGTCGCGAGACGAGCTTTGAAATGACACAACCGAAAATCAGCAATCCAGCAATGCCTTCGATTACCGCCAGTATGCGCAATGCGCCGAGCGGAATGACGTCGCCGTAACCAATCGACAGCGCGGTTACGAAACTGAAATAAATTGCCGTCCCAAACCCTTCGAGATCCGGTTTGACCGGAACACTGCCCGCTTGCAGTCCCCAACCCATAGCGATACCGGCGAACCAGTAAACGACGCCAAAGACGACGATCATCCCGAGCCAAAAGCCGATCAGCCGCTGCAGAGGCCAATTGGCGACGATCTCCAGCCACGATACATGTCGCGTAACGAGAGGCCGCGTGCTCACCGGAGCTGCTTGCCCGACCGTGGTGGGTTCGCCCTTTTCCACTGGACACTGATGATCGAGCCAATCCGCCATGCCGCCGACATAGTGGCGTACGTTGGTGTAACCCAATTTTTCGAGCAAGCCGACCGCCTGCCCACCTAGCGGTCAGTTCGGCCCGGCGCAATAGATCACGATCTCCTGCGCGAGATTTGGAATCAACTGGCGCGCCTTGTTCTGGATTTCAGCGACGGAAAGATTGATCGACCTCGGAATATGCCCCTCGGCATAGGTTTCCTTGGGCATGACGTCGACGATCACCAGGCCGCGGTCCCGCAAACGGGCGCGGAACTCGTCATGGGAAATCGTGGAGTGCCTGGTCGTATTGTGGATTTGCTCCATGGCCATCAAATTTCCCGCTCATGTCGAGGGTCCAACCCGCTTGTTCTTGTTAGACGCCCGGTAAGACAAACCTCGCTGCAGCGCCTCGACGATCATTGCACTTCACCGTATGACAATTTTTCGTAGATGTCATCAGAAGGATTTATGGGTGGACGAAAAGCAGTTACGGTCCGTATACCGATTCGGGGTTAACAAATACGGAATCGTAAAAACATTCGCGTCCTCTTTTCTTTCCTTCGTACTCACTACACCCGCTTCACACCGGAGGTTTGCGCGTGCTCCCTCCTCTTTCATGTCTGTCAAAATGCCACTATAATATGTTGCATTATGACAGGATACTTTCCCCGCGCCATCGCGCGTCTAGTGGAGGAAGCGCTTGCCGAGATGCCCGTCGTCGCCATCACCGGGCTGCGGCAATCCGGCAAGAGCACCTTTCTCCAAAGCGAAAAATCGCTGGCCGACAGGCGCTACGTAAGCCTGGACGACTTCGCTCAACTCAACGCCGCGCGCAGCGATCCGGAGGGATTCATACGATCCGACGAGCCTCTGACCATTGACGAGGCGCAAAAGTGTCCCGAACTGCTCACGGCGATCAAACGGGAAGTGGATCGTGCGCGCGAGCCGGGGCGATACCTGCTATCGGGATCTGCGAACTTTTCTCTGCTGCGCGGAGTCACGGAAAGCTTGGCTGGCCGCGCGCTCTATTTTACTCTCCACCCCTTCAGCCGAAGAGAGATCAGCGGGCAGATTCGGGCTCGACCGTTTATTCGAAAAGCTTTCGAGACTGGCGCGCCGGCAAAAAACACCGGCGCGAAGGAAATCGCTTTGGATGAAATCTTGACTGGCGGCTTACCGCCGGTTTGTCTGAAGCTGACTCGGCGCCCGTCATTATGGTTCAAGGGATACGAGCAAACCTATCTTGAAAGAGACGTGCGAGAGCTGAGCCGCCTTGTCGATCTTGTATCGTTTCGCAACCTGTTGGGTTTGACGGCGCTTCGAACCGGTCAAGTATTGACGGTCGCGGAACTGGGCCGCGACGCCAAACTCAACGCCATGACGACCTCGCGCTACTTAAGCGTGCTCGAAGCTTCTTTCGTTATGGTCCGCTTGCATCCCTATTTCGCCAATCGAGCCAGCCGTCTCATCAAATCGCCAAAACTCTATATCAGCGATTCAGGATTGGCGGCGCACTTAGTTGGCGCCGCTGAGACGACGGTAATGGCCGATCCTATCAAAGGGGCGCTTTTGGAAACCTACGTGGCGCAAAATTTATCGGCGATTCTCGATTCGGAATGGCCCGGCACGCGTCTTTCTTACTGGCATATCCAAGGTCGGCATGAAGTCGACTTCATCATTGAGCATGGCCGAGAAACCCTCGCAGTCGAAGTCAAAGCCGCGCCGCGCTGGAACGATCGCGATCTAGCGGGTCTGAAGGCATTTCTTGAGCAGACGAAAATTTGCCGCCTTGCAATCCTAGCTTATGGCGGCCGTGAAACCGTTCGGCTAGCCGAGCGATTGTGGGCCGTACCCCTGGCGGCAGTGCTGAGCTGACGAACCGGACTGGCGAATCATTTTGACATTGAAAATTGAAGAAATTGTGTTGAAGCCTTCTCGTTTGTCAAGCCTGACACGAGTTCCCCGAGTTCCCCACGAGTTCCCTCGCCGAGTTCCCTCGCTGACACGAGTTCCCTCGAGTTCCCCATCACCGGTGCGGCGTTTCAGTTCTTTGGCGCTTATGGTTTTCATGGCAGGTGCCTACTTCAAGGGCAGAGTAACCCCCTTGTGAATCTTCGGTCAAGGTCGATATATTCAGCTTACCGCCACACATCGCGCGCCACATCGACAACCAGTTTCAATTTCGCGATCTGATCTGCGATGGTCAACTTGTTGCCCAACACCGTGCTGGAAAATCCGCACTGCGGGCTGATGCCGAGCTGATCCAACGGCACCAGCTTGCTCGCCTCATCGATGCGCCGCTTGAGATCGTCCGGCTTTTCCAGTTCGCCGGTCTTTGTCGATACTAATCCCAGGATTAGCTTTTTCCCTTTGGGTAAGTAGCGCAGCGGTGCGAAGTTGCCGGCGCGCGGTGTGTCGAATTCCAAAAAGTAGCCGTCCACCTGGAGCGCGTTGAATAGGACTTCGGCCACAGGATCATAACCACCTTCGGCAACCCAGGAGCTGCGAAAGTTGCCGCGGCATAGATGCGTGCAGACCGACATGTTTGCCGGACGGTCTTTAATGCACTCATTGATCAGGTCGGCGTATACCAACGGCAGCTTGTCGGGATCCTCGCCGATTTTCTTGGCGCCTTCGCGCATTTTGGGATCGCAAAGATAGGCGAAGTTCACGTCGTCGATTTCCAGATACGTGCAACCAGCAGCGGCAAGCTCAGCAATCTCTTCGCGATAGACGCGGGCCAAGTCAGTAAAGAACTCTTGCATATCGGGATACGCGGTCTTGTCGACTCCGGCGCGGCCCGTGCGGAAATGAACCAAGGACGGCGACGGAATGCACTGCTTCGGCGTCTGCTTTGTCACCGACGCTAGGAACTTGAAATTCTCCGTCTCGATGCCGCGGGGATGTCCCAATTTTCCCGTCACGACGAATTGGGTCGGCGAGCGCTGCACATCCGAGTCGGGGTTCTGAAAATGTTTGGCCGAGTCCGGCAACAATCCTTCGACGACTTTAATGCCTTGGAATTGGCTCAAGAAGTCCGCGTGCCAGAGAGTTCGGCGAAATTCGCCGTCGGTGATGCCCTGCATGCCGACGTCTTCTTGCATCTTTACGGCATCGCGAATCGCGAGATCTTCGAACGCTCTCAGTTGAGCGGCTGAAATTTCACCCTTCGCATGCTTGTCTCTCGCCTGCAGCAGTTCGGGCGGCCTTAACAGGCTACCTACATGATTGGCGCGAAACGGCGCCTTTTTTTGGTCAGCCATAACTATTCCCCTTTTCTGCCGTTACGGTCCAGAAGTTGGCCAAATAATTGTCGCATGACGCTTTCGGAAAATCTCCCCTTCCCCTTTTCCAAAGACGGGTGAGAATCCTGCAGAGAAAGATCCCCTCTTTATCAAAGGGGCGAACGCGTTCCGGGGCACAGTCTTCTATCAAACCGCCAGATGCTTCTTTAAAAATTCCATACCACGCTGCCACGACACGCGATCGGACTCGGCGACATATCTCTCCGGATGGTGCGGATCCATAAACGAGTGCCCGGTGTTTTTATAGACGTAGAAGTCGTGGGGCTTGTCGTATTTGGTGAGTTCGGCGTCGAGCTTCGCCATATCCTCCAACGTTGGATTCTGATCGGTCTCGCCAAAATGGCCCTGGATCGGGCAGCTGATCTGCGCGGTGCGCTCGAACGGCGTCGGGCCTTCGCCCCACTGGCGGAAACAGCTGCCGCCGTACCAGGTGATCGCGGCTTTGAAGTCCCTGCTGGCAGCGGCCATCAAGTAAGCCACCCGCCCGCCCATGCAGAATCCGAGGATGCCGACCCGGCCACTGTCGACGAATCTGCTCCGCCTCAAATAATCCACCGTCGCGCCGACGTCCTTGATGATGTTCACGTCGCGCGCGCGGCCGCGCCGCGTGGGCCCGTCATCCTTACAATCCGGGCCGTCGCGATGATAGAGATCCGGGCACACGGCGAAGAATCCGTCGCGCGCGAAGCGGTCAGTCATCTCCTCCATGAATTTGTCCACGCCGTATTGATGCTGGATCACCACAACCGCCGGCAGCGGTTTATCGCCATCCGGCCGGGCAATGACCAGATTCATCGGGCCATCGTCAACAACAATCTGCTCGCGATGCGTTTGCATAAGTGCCTCATCACTCCAATGTTCGCCGAGAATTTCGTCCGCCTATCTGAAACCTTGTCTTTTGCACTCCGAAAACGGCTTGAACGATTTGAACGTCTTGAACTTTTTGAACCTCCCCGAATTCTTACATTTTCCGCTGCGCAAAACTCATCTCTTCCACCAGGGTCGGCAAATACGCCGCCACCAGCGCCGGCGTTCCTTTGCGCACCTGCTCCAGACCGCGCTTGAGCGCAGGCCCGACTTCCTCGGGCTCCTTCACGGTCTCGCCGTAGCAGTTGGCCGACTCGGCGAGTCTGGCGAAATCCGGCGGCGGATCGAAAATTCCGCCTTCATAGTTTTCGGTGCGCACGGCGACGCCGTGGGGATAGGTGCGCTTGAGTCCATTCGTGCCTGTCGTGTACGACCGGTTGACGAAGACCACGCTCAAGAACGGCGCCTTGTAGTGCGCCGCCGACCACAGCGCCGGCATCGGCGTGCCGAACATGAAATAGCCGTCGCCGGTGGCGAGAATGACGTCGCGATCGGGCGCCGCCAGTTTGGCGCCGAACGCGGCGCCGGCGCCCCAGCCGCCGGAAGAACCGCCGCTGGCGAAGTAAGTTCCGGCTTCCGATCGGCCATGATGCGCGCAAACGTAATCGGAGTTGCTGATGGCGTCGTCGAGCACGATCGCGCCGGGCTCGAGAATTTTTCCGAGCTGATAGCCTACCCAGCGAGGGTGCATGGGACGGCGTCGACCCGACTCCTGCCCCAGGCGTTCGTTTTCGGCAGCAAGCTCGCGCTTGCGCGCTTCGAGCCGCTCGCGGCGCTCGGCAATGCGGCTCAGGTCGCTTTTGGACAAAAGCGCCGTCGCCGCCTCATAGATGGCTCTCGCCGCAGCGGCCACTGTCACAGGCAACCAGAGATCCGCCTGGAACTCCATGGTTTTGTAGTTCGACAACACCGGATCGCTATCGACCCAGACTATTTTGCTGCCCGGTTTCGGCGCCGCGGTCGGCGTGATGTAGGGCACCAGAGGTTCGAGCATAAGCAGGGCATCGGCATCCCGGATCTCCGGCCCGGTGCCGTAAAGCGCGTGGGTCGTCGGAAAATTCAGTCGATTCAAGCGGTCCATGTCGAGCACCGGCAGCGCCAGCAGCTCGGCCAGCCGAACCACTTCCTCGACGGCCTCGGGGTTGCGGCCCGCGGTCGCCGAGTAAATGCCGGGATTGCGCGCTTCGATGAGCCATTGCGCAGCGCGTTTAGCATCGCTGGGATCGGGCCACGCCGGCCGCGCGATGCCAAGCTCGTCGCGCGTCGGAAAGTATGTTTTGCCCGGCAGCTTCAGCATGGCGGTTTCGCGCGGCACGGTCAGATAGGCCGGTCCCTTGGGCTCGCTCATCGCGATCTGCAGGAGCCGGCTGATCATCATTCCCGGATTGTCCTGATGCTCCAGGCGGTGATCGACTTTGGTATATTGCCGGACGATGCCGCCTTGATCGCGCGGTTCCTGCACCCACTGAACCGGGCTGTTACGCGCGCCGATCATCGAGCCGGGATAGGCGCGCGGCCCGGTGCCGGCCGTGATCAGCACCGGATAATTTCCGCGCCATGCCGTGTGAATCGCGCCGCCGTAGTTGAGCGTGCCGACGTCGACGTGCACCGCGGTCGCCGCCGGTTGATTGCGCACCATCGCCGTGCCGAGGGCGGCATTGAGCGCCACGGCTTCATGCGTCACGGTAATCAATTTCGGCGCCGGCCAGCCTCTTTCATTGGCTTTGGCGATGCTCTCCTGCCAAAAAGCGATCTCCGAACCAGAAACAAAAAACAAATGATCGATGCCGCCGAGCTTCATCGACTGCACCAGCGCGTCGGACCAATCCTCGCCCGGATACTCGCTCCAGCGCGCATCGTGAGAAATTGCATCAGCCATGATTGAAAACTCCCTTCGGGTTTAACCTGATTGTGT
Organism: uncultured Pseudomonadota bacterium; assembly: GCA_946478635.1. The sequence goes on along the minus strand of CAMLCX010000081.1, from coordinate 3,507 downwards.
CGGACCGGAAAAAAATTCACCGCGGAGACGCTGAGTACGCCGAGAAAAACTTTTAAAAAATCCGAACTCTGCGAACTCCGTGCCTCTGCGGTGAGTAGTTTTTATTTCTTTTGTTTGTGGCTAACTCTCCCCCTCCTCTTTCCTCCCCCGCGTCGCGGGGGAGGATGAAGGTGGGGGAGAGTCCACCCACCACTCCAACCCCCCTATCCCAACGGATTCTTGCAAACCACATTCAGCAGCGCTTGGCGCCTTTCCTCCTTGACGACTTTCAATGCTTTGGCCAGGGCGTCGGGCACCTCGCCCGGCTCCTCCACGCGCGCGGCATAGGCGCCGCAAGCCTGTGCCGTCATTTCGAAGTTGGGCGACGGGCTCAAATCCGTGCCTGGAAAGTTGCGCGTCTGCGCCGCCACGCCGTCGGGATACAAACCGCGCGCCGCGTTCAAGCTCGCGTTCCAAACCTGGTTGTTGTAGATCACGGTCAAAAATGGAATGCGATATTTTTGCGCCGTGAAATGACAGGCGGTGGGCGCGCAGAACATGTACGAGCCGTCGCCCTCGGCGGCGATCACCGTCGCATCCGGCGCACCGAGCTTCATGCCGATGGCCGCGCCCAATCCCCAGCCGAGATGGCCCGCGAGCGGCGTGTTGAACATCGAGCCGGGGCGGTTCAAGTGAATGACTTCGGCCAGTTTTGACGTGATGGTCTCGTTGGCGATGATGGTTTTGTCGTCCATGGCGTCGCCGATACATTTCGACAGCCAGGCCGGATGGATCGGATTCTGGTTCTTGACCGCCTCGACGCTCGCATCCATCTCGCGGATCACTTCGAGGTGCTCGGCTTCGGTTTTCTTGCGCCGCTCTTCGATTTTGTTTTTTATCGCAGAGCCCGCCGCGAGCTTCGCTTTGATAATCGATGTCAGAACCGGCAGCGACACTTCCGAGCAGCCCGTCACCGGCAGATCGGCGGGGAAACCCCATCCCGGAATCGCCGTAAACATCGGGTCACGCTCCAGGTGAATGATCTTCACGCCGTCGCGCAGCACATTTCGACTGGGCGGCTCCCAGGGCACGTCGGTATCGATGAAGAAAAGCACATCGGAAGCGCGCACGTATTTGGTGGGTTGCGTGCCGAGATTGAGCGGATGGTCCGTGGGAAAGTTGACGTAGCTCAATTGCTGCACCACCGGGATCGCCAATAATTCGGCCAGCTCGATAAGATACTCCACCGCTTCGGGATTGCGTCCGAGATATTTGGTGACGATCAACGGGCTGTCCGAGGCGATCAGCCAGTCCGCGGCTTTTTCCAGCGACGCCTGGTCCGCCTGCATCTTGCTCGCCGGCGACAGCGCCTCGGGCGATAACAACTGCGTCGATTCCATCGCCTCGAACAACCATTCGCGCGGCAACGTCATATAGACGGGCCCGCGCGGCTCGCTCATGGCGATCTTGTAGGCGCGCGATACCACTGCGGCAAGGTTTTGATTGGTGCGGACTTCGTAATCCCATTTGACGAATTCGCGCACGATGTTGCCCTGATCGCGCGACTCCTGGCGCCAGTGAATGTTCTGGCTCTTGCCGGCGCGCAGTTCGCCCTCCGTGATCGGCGTTCGCCCGGCGACAAGAAACAGCGGCACGTTGCACGATGAGGCATTGATAACGCCGCCGAGCGCGTTGGCCGTGCCGGGAAGCGTATGGACCAGGACCATTTGCGGCTTTTGCGTCACATTGTAATAACCATGCGCCATCGACACCGCCGCCTGCTCGTGCGGCACCACGATCGGCTGGATATCACGCGGGTCTTCTTTGGCGGTTTTCGCCATCGCTTCGATGAGCGGGCCATGATCGGTGCCGGTGTTAGCGAACATGTAGCGCACCGAGCCGAGCTCTTTCATCTGGGCGAGAAAAGCTTCGGCGCCGCTGGAAACCGGAACGCTCCTCAGGGTTTTCTCCGCCATAAAAATTCCTTTCTTAACAGTGAAACGTAAGTGAGCCTTGGCAAGCCGGCCCAACTCTGTCAAGAACGGGATTATTTTTCAACCAAAAATCCTGGTCAAAATGAACTTTGCATTGCTCGTGAGTTCCCGCGTCGGCGAATGCGATGCGCGCAAGGAAATCCCCCTTTCATCCCCCTTTGCAAAGGGGGAAAGAGGGGGATTTGTCGACGGGTGAAGAATAAAAAGAATAAGATGAGGGTGATAACGTTGACTTTCCTCAAGTCCTGCCGCAATGATGAGCGCTTCATACTCTTCATGCGCGGCGCCAAGTGACCGAACACGCACAGTCTCCGCAGAAAACCTGGCTAAAAGATTTTCTTCTTATTTGGATCAGCCGCTTTGGAGTTTTTCTCGCGCACCATGTCACCCGTCCGCTGATCCCGCTCTATCTCATTACCTTCGGCGCCTCATCGACAGTCATTGGCGCGTTCATGGCGGTGTTTACCGTCACCGCCACGGTTATGCGCATCCCGGTTGGCATGCTTATCGACCGCATCGGCCGCAAACCCTTTCTGCTCTACGGCATCGCTCTCTTCGGCGTCGGCAACTTTGGCTATATCTGGGCGGCGTCGATTGCCTTGATGATCCCAGGACGCATCCTGCATGGACTCGGCTGGTCGGGGTCCACTACGGCAGTCGCGACGATCGCCGCCGATATCGTGCCGCAGGCGCGGCGCGGCGATATGATGGGCTACGCCGGCATGGCGAGCAGCCTGGCCGCGGCGCTCGGCCCCGTGCTCGGCTTCGCGCTCTTTTACCGCTTCGATTATCCGGGAATATTTTTCGGCGCCGGCGTCTTGCTCGTGCTGAGCTTTGGCGCCGCCCTGCCGGTAAGGGAACCTACGCGGGGCCAACCCGTAAAGCGCGAGTCCGCCCATTGGCTCGACACCATTGCGGTCAAAGAAACCTTTCATCCCGCGATCGCGGTGGCGTTTCTCTCCTTCGGCCACGGCGGTATTCTGACATTTCTACCGATCCACGCCTTGAAGCTCGGCCTCACCAATCCCGGCATTTGGTTTGGCGTCTACGCCGCCTGCATCCTGCTCAGCCGTCCAATAGCCGGACCGTTATCCGATCGCATCAGTCGGCGCGCCGTTATTCTCCCGGGGTTGATTTTGAATATCGCCGGTATTCTAGTCCTGGCGATGGCGACCTCTCCCGGCTGGCTCATGGCGGCGGCGATCGTCGGCGGCTTCGGCACCGGCGCCGCGCAACCGGCGCTCACGACCGTAGCGGTCGATCAAAGCGCAGCCGACCGGCGCGGTCAGTCGCTGGCACAATTTCAATTGTTTTATGATCTCGGCATTGGTATCGGTTCTCTTACGCTCGGCGTGTTGCTCGATCTGGTGGACCAGGATTTTTCGATCATGTATCTAACAACCGCGGTCGTCGCGCTCATCGGTCTTTGGCTGAGCTGGAAAGAACGCTAGGAAATGAGAAGAAGTTTCACCACGAAGAACACGAAGAGCACGAAGTGTAGGGGCGGGTTTGAAACCCGCCCTTACCTCACGCC
>CAMLCX010000080.1 GCA_946478635.1 uncultured Pseudomonadota bacterium | reverse complement strand
ACAATGTCGGTATGCTACTCGATATCGGCGAGTTTCCTGACCCCATCGCCCCAGTCTTCCATTCGGAAGTCTGAGAGCGAGACCACGATGGGCTCTTTTTCCTCGATCGCGATCATGTGGTTCTTGTATTCCAGGAGGAATGAGATTTTGAGCAACAACGAATCGTCCCTAACTTCGAGAAGCGCGACCTTTTGCTCGAAATAGGAGTATTGCTTCTCACGGAATATTTCTTTGACTCGCGCGCGGGTGAGTGTTTCCTCCGCGCCTAAAAAGCCGCCCATATTTCCTCCGCGTTCCTGCTCCGGCATTCCTGCGAATGGTTCGTCATTCCTGCTCCTCCTCGAGACGGTTGAGAAAGCAGCGCAAGACGTCAACGTAGGTAACGATGCCTACCAGGCCTTCGGCCTCATCGACCACCGGAATGCCGCCGATCTTGTCTTCGATCAGGAGTTCCACCGCGTCGCGCAGATCGTCCTCAGGCGACAAGGTGAGCGGCTCGGCGGTCATGATGTCTCGGACCCTGGTTCGGAGCGCTTTCGCCCGTTCCTCCGGCTCAACAAGCGACGATTGAGCCAGGAAGGACCGAACGTCGCGATCGGTGATGATCCCCAACAACGCACCCTTGTCCACGACAGGCAGCTGGCGAATTCTATTTTCGACCATCAACTCGTCCGCCTGGCCGATAGTTTCAGCAGGTGTCATGACCAGCGGATTCTTGGTCATCACATCCACGACTTTCATCCAGTTGTATCCTCCCATGGCCTTGTTCCTTTCCGATCAGAGATAGTCGGAGCGCTTGTCTATTATTCCGATCAGTTCAACGAGCACGCTCTATGCCAAGGCGCTGTAATCAATTACACAATCAATTCATTGGTTTAAGTAAAAATGCAGGCATTCTCTTTCGCGTCGATGCAAATTCCACGCGCCTTTTCCGCACGGATAGGAAAAATATCTGCCGCGGCAGGCAAAAACGGGGCGGTTATCTTGAGTAAGCGAGCGGCATGTGTTTTGCGGTAATGATTTTAGTAAAGAGCCATAAGGACAAAGGAGTTTTTATGCCGAGGATTAAAAAGATATTGGCGCCAACGGATTTTTCTGAATTGTCGAAGCTTGGCCTGCGCTACGCACTGGAGATGGCGCGAGACTCGAGCGCGGCGGTTATCGTTTATCACGCCGTCGATTTCGGCGCAGATTGGCACAATAATCGGACCGATTACGGGCCCAATCGCGATCTGTTGGACGAGAGCCGTCGGCTCCTAGATAAATTTCTCGCCGAGAATTTCGCCGATTCCATCGACCTGGTGGAAGTCCGTGCGGTCGTTGAGTTCGGCGCGCCCTTCAAGAACATAGTTGAGGTAGCAGCGAGTGAGGGCGTCGATATGATCGTGATGTCGACTCACGGCCGCACCGGCGTCGACCATTTGATTTTGGGCAGCGTCGCAGAAAAAGTCGTGGCGCGCGCGCCTTGTCCGGTGTTGATCGTACCGCGGCGCGGGCGAGAAGGAACGACCGCGCAAGCCGCTTGAATTGCGATTGACCGACCCTCGTTATTAGATCACTCCGATGGAGGCGAACGCCGCTCGAACCGGGCGGTGCTCGCGCTTTAACGCGATATTTTCTCGGGTCAGCGTGGTGCTCCCGTGGAAGACCGGCAATAGACCAGGTAATAAACCGCCGCAACCATGCCGGTGCCGCCGGCAATATTTCCAAGTGTTACCGGGATCAAATTCGTAATCAGCCCTGTCAGATTCAGGGCCGGCACTGAAGCCGTGGGAAGTTGCTGCTGGAGAAGAATTCCCAGTGGGATGAAATACATGTTGGCCACGCTGTGTTCGAAACCCGCAGCAACAAAGGCGGAAATCGGAAAAACGATGGCAAATATTTTGTCGACCACGGTGCGCCCGGCGAGCGTGAGCCACACGGCGAGGCAGACCAGGACATTACACAAAACGCCTTTGAAAAATGCCTCCCAAAACGGCAGCGCGACTTTGCCAGCAGCGATTTTGATCGCGGTGATGCCTACGGCGTCGTCGTTCATGCGCCAATGCTGGGACCACAGGACCAGGAAGACCAGGCCAAGCGCACCGACAAAATTGCCAACATAAACAACGAGCCAATTACGAATCAACTCAACAGTCGTAATGCGTCGGTCAGCCCAAGCCATGATCTGTAGATTGTTGCCGGTGAAAAGCTCAGCACCAGCTATCACCACCAAGATCAGTCCCAACGAGAACGCCAACCCGCCCAATACCCGGCTTACGGAAAAGCTTAAATTGGAGTCGCTGGCCACCAACGTAAAGTAAAGCGCGCCGAGGCCGATAAATCCGCCGGCGAGTATGCCCAGGGTCAACTGGGTGAGCAGCGGCAAGCGTGCTTTGGCGACGCCGACAGACTGGACGCGTTCGGCGATCTCCTTGGGCGTGTAAGCATCGAAACCGAAGATTTCACTCATAGCGAAATTCGGTCAGAGGCGCTCGATTGCACCGCGGTTCCTTATATTCATGGGACAGCGGGTGCTTGTTGCGGTAGGGGCTGGTCACCTTTAAAAACATCTCTGCATTATGAAAAGAAAAGTCCGAAGAGTACTCCGTGCTCGACGCCGGTTCCTGGCCTATTCCGGGTCAGTAAACCAAGATTGACCAGCTCCATGGCCGCGGTGGCTTAATGCGAATTGCGGCACGCAAATGCATCACTTTTGCAGTGTGCCGATGTATTCGGCAATCAGCTTTGCCGTTAGCAGCGAGGTCAACTCCGTATATTTCTCTTTTTCATGCTCTTGCCGGAACACCTCGCCCCACACGGGCATGTTGCGCGTCCCGTGCGCACGCACGGCGCGGCTGCCGTCGATCGAAGACATCACCCGCTCGACCGGATAGGTTCCTTTGTTATTGCGTTTCAAAACGGTCAAATCGGGCAGTTTGACTTTCAAGTCCCGGCTTACCGGGCCATCGCCCTTGCCTTGGCTGCCATGGCAAGAGGCGCAATACTTCAAGTACATTTCTTTGCCGCCATTCTTGTCTGCAAATGATTGCGTCGTTGGGGCTAACAGCAAAACAGCTACCGCGATCCGGATGAAGAGTCGGCTTGTCATCGTTGGCCATCCCTCTGATCAAATATTATTCGAACTACCGTATCAACTGGGGGGAATAGTGACGCAAACCAAATGCCCGAGAGAACCCTTGCACAAAGCTGCGGAGATGGGGGATCGACAGGACTAAATTCGCAAAGTCGCGAAACGCGCGGTCAATCTTTACTGATTTTGATAAAATCAAAAAATGTGAGCGCCCCCTCTGCGCGTTTCTTCGCTCACGACCCAACAAGACGGCTGCTGGCATCAAAGCTGCGTTCTTTCCGTGGAGAAAGCTGTGGAGGTTGGCAATATGGAAAATGAAAAGGATCGATTTGGCGATACCATGCGACTGGTGGAGAAGGCCAAAGAAGACATTTATTTTGCCGAGCGGGATCGGGAGGTCCTGGATAAGCTCCGCGGTCAACTGCGTAAGGTCGAAACTGCTGAGGCGGCGCGACGCTGTCCTAAATGCCCTGGTAAGCTAGAGGCTTACACCTTCGAGGGATTCGCGCTCGATCGCTGCCATGAATGCGATGGAATTTGGTTGGATCGGGGCGAGCTCGAGGCGATCGTCAAGAAAATTAGCCGCGGGCCGCTCGGCTCCTGGTTGGAGACATTGACGGCGAAAACCTAGAACGGAGGAGCTTGGTTATGAGATCAGCGCTGAAGAAATACAACACGATATACAAGAAGGGTCATATCGAAAAGGATATGTACCTGCCGCGGCGCGATCCGAAGGGCGTCCTACAGTGCAGCGGCTGTGGCGCCTTTCACCATCGACGCCATTGGACGCTAACGCCCCCTGCTGGTTTTAGCAGCGAAACACACAGCCATCTCGTTTTCTGCCCCGCGTGCCGGAAGATTCGAGATCAGTTTCCGGGAGGTGAAGTCACTCTCCTTGGCGTTGAGGCGCAAAACCGTGGAGAGATTTTGAGGATCTTGCGCAACGAAGAGTCGCGGGCGCGGGAGAAAAATCCGCTGGAGCGGATTATGCGCATGGGCGCGGCGAATGGCGGCTGGCGGGTCGAGACCACGACCGAGAAGCTGGCCCAACGGCTGGGGCGCTCGATCAAGAAGGCAAGGGGTGGAAAGCTGGATTATAAGTGGGGGCATAATAATAAGTTCGTCCGCGTGGTGTGGGAAAAGAGCGGGGCTGAAAAATAGCAGCGAACGTAAGGACGGAAGAGCAATAGCGCGAGCCGTTGGGAGTTTCGTTAGGGTCATTCCTCTCCGCGCGTGGCAACATCGAGTAGCCCTTGGATAAAAAACGAAAAGATTTTTCGATCGGGTACTTCATGCTGGCGCTAGCGTTGATGTTTGTCAGCCAGTATTTCTTGTTTAGCCAGCCGGTGGAAACCCTTTCCTACAGCCAGTTCAAAACGCTGCTCAAGCATGGGCAGGTAACCGATATTGTACTCCGAGATAAGGAGATCAGCGGCGCGATCAAGCCGGAAGCCCTCAAAGAGGTTTTTACACCGCAAAAGATTACCGAGCTCGGCGAACGCGCCAAGAAGTCCGTTCCGTTTCATGTCGTCAGAGTTGAAGATCCGCGCCTGTGACGCAACGGAGTGCGAAAATTCCGGTTTGATCGCAAAATGATGAGCCGTGCTCACAACCGCTGTGCGTTGGCGGGATAAAATCTGGCACGGCCATTGCTGGTGGAAAATACCATGAAGAACATACAAACAAAGCTGAACGTCCTTGTCTTGGCGCTAGGGGTCTTCGCGATATTTCCCCGGATGCTTTACTCTTACGAGGAAATTGTTGTGAAAGACGGAGCGATCGTTCGCGGGGCGGTGAAAATTGCCGGGGCAGTGCCTAAACTACCGCCGCTGCAGATTACAAAATACAAGGAAATCTGTAAGGACGTTCCCAATGAGAGCCTGAGCGTCGGCCCGGGACAGGGAGTTCGCTTCGCGGTTGTTACTCTGGAAGGTGTAACCAAAGGTAAGGCTGTGGAGAAAGAAACCGTCCATGAGTTGGATAACGTGAAGTGTCGCTTCTCTCCGCGGGTTCAAGCCGCGAGCATCGGCCAGTTTGTCCTGCTCAAAAATTCCGATCCCATCCTGCACACGGCCCATGCACTTTTCACAAACGACCAGCCGCAATTCAATGTCGGACTCTATCCTGGACGCACGAGCCGAAAACCTTTGGTTGCGGCCGGCCTCGTCAAAATTCGCTGCGAAGTCCATCCTTGGATGGCTGCTTACATCATGGTTACCGAGCATCCCTATCACGCCGTCTCCGACGTCTATGGAGAGTATGAGCTTCGTGACGTGCCGCCGGGAGTTTATCAGTTGAAAGTGTGGCACGAGAGCCTGGGCACGCAGGAAAAGCGGATCGAGGTAAAGCCGGCCGGGACCCAAAATATCGACTTCACTTTTACAGCGTCACCGGGGGTAAAAAAATGAAGAACTTATTGTTCTGTATTCTGGTCGGAGGGCTCTTCGGTATCCCGTCTGCTGCTCTGAGCGCCGATGCGGCGGGGAATGGAATCGTTAAAGGAACGATTACGATCGGTGGCAAACCAGCTACAGACGCGGTGGTCTCGATCGAAGGGCTCCCAAAGGAACAGGTCAAAGCCCGGATGTCGCTGGTCAAGCCGCAGAAAAAAATTATCGATCAACGCAACCTGAAGTTCAGTCCTACGGTGGTAGCGATCATGGTCGGTGAGACGGTTGATTTTCCGAACAACGACAAGTCTTGGCACAACGTATATTCCAAGGGCGGCGCGAATGATTTCGATCTTGGTCTTTACGCCTCGGGGAAGAGCCGAAGCAAGAAATTCGACAATACCGGCGTTTCGCGCGTCCTCTGTAACGCCCACCCGAACATGGAAGCCTTCGTTGTCGTGAAAGATCACCCGTTTTTTTCGACCACGGACAGCCGGGGTAATTATGAGATTAAAAATGTACCCTTGGGCAAGCTGCGCGTCGAGATTTGGCACCCAAACCTCGACGTCAAGACCGACACCGTCGAAATTGTGCGCGCCGGCGAGGTGTTCGCGCTCAACGTCGATCTAAAGAAACGTTAACGCACCGACGAAGCGGTGTGCAAAAGCTTCGTCGCCGTTCTAGCCCTATCTGAAATAGGTGTGCTGCGGTTGTCGCGGGTCTCCTCAGGACTGATGCAACACGCCGCACAGCTTTTACAGTAGATTTCTATCTTGATCCGCTGCGATATTAGCCGGTGATCACCCGCCGCATTCTCTAAACAGAAAAGGGCGCACCTCCGAGAAGGGTCGCTCACAACAATAGACAACACGTAGATATGGAGTTTACACGATGATCAGAGCATGGGCCCGACGAGTTCTTCTTGGGGTCATTGTGATTTTCCTGATTATCCAGGCGGTGCCGTACGGGCGCGATCACGCCAATCCGCCGCTACGCGTGGAGCCGGCGTGGGACAGCAAGCGAACGCGGGAGTTGGTGGTGCGAACCTGCTTCGACTGTCATAGCAACGAGACGGTTTGGCCCTGGTACTCTAACTTTGCCCCGATCTCATGGTTGATCCAGCGGGACGTCCAGAAAGGACGGAGGGAGTTAAATTTTTCCGAATGGAATAAGGCGCAGGAGGAAGCGCATAAATCCGCCAATACGGTTCGAAAGGGCTCAATGCCGCCCTGGTACTATCCGTGGGCTAGACTCTCTTCTGCCGAGCGTCAGGATCTTGCCCGAGGGTTGGAAGGCACTGTGGGGAGCAGAAAGAGAGAAAAAAAATAACAGCTGAGAAGTAAAGGTTAGGTGGGGGCGGCGGGGGACGGAAGTCAAGCAAAACCGGGATGCAAGTTGTGCGTCGGTTTGTCGTCTCAAGACAAACAGCTCCGGCACTGATGAAAAATGCCGCTTAGGCGAGCCGAGGCGGCTCCCACATTTTCTCAAAAATTGTCTAATATTGAACAGAAATCTACCCCCGAGGTAAGCGACTATGCCGGGAATTTGGTGACGGCATTTGCCTAGTATAGTCTAAGTGGCCACTGCTAAAGAGAGTTGTCGTCGTTGTTTTTGCGGTGAACGTGTATTGAGTTTCAAATAAGTCACATTTTTTTTCTGGACGGGGTTTTCAGAGTAGTGGTATAAGCGGCGTAATGGGCTGCACTGAATCGCTGGAATTAATCTATTCGGGGGTATCATGAAGCGGTTTGCGGTCGCGATATTTTTTATAACGGCATTGACGGCGCATCTAGCCTGGTCTGCCACGACCGAAGCGCCTAAACCCTCCCCGGCGACCTATGTCGGCAACGAAGTTTGCCAGGCTTGCCACGTGCCTCAATTCGAAAAATTTTCCCAGACGCTGATGGGCAAGATATTTCTGCACAACCCGCGCAACGAGTCGGAAAAACGAGCTTGTGAGAGTTGTCACGGCCCGGGGAGCAACCATGTGGCTGCCGGCGGGGGCAAGGGAGTCGGCGGTATGATCACGTTCCGCAAGGACTCCGGTGAGTCGGCGAAAGTTCAGAATGAAACATGTCTTGGCTGCCATCAGCGCGGCATCCAAACCTATTGGGCGGCAAGCCCTCATGCGAGCCGCGGCATGGCTTGCGTCGACTGCCACACTTTGATGCAGAAAACCACCGACCGCTACCAGCTCGCCAAGGTCGACGATCGGACGCCTTTCTCTAATCAACGAGCGCAAACGGAAGTGTGCGGCCAGTGTCATTTGCAGCGAAAGGCTCAGCTGATGCGGTCGTCTCACATGCCGGTGAGGGAAGGCAAGCTAACCTGCACGAGTTGTCACAATCCACACGGCACGCCCAATCCGTCGCAACTCAAACAAACCAGCATCAACGAAAACTGTTACACTTGCCACACGGAGAGACGGGGTCCTTTCCTGCACGAGCATCCGCCAGTGTCGGAAAATTGCGCCAACTGTCACGAGGCTCATGGCTCGGTCAACGACCGGTTGCTCAAGGTAACCGATCCGAGACTGTGCACACAGTGCCACGGCGTCGCACAACACCCGGTGACGCCGCGCGGAAAAAATTCGCCATTCTTTTTTAATCGCAGTTGCACCAATTGTCATAGTCAGATCCATGGTTCGAACCACCCGTCGGGCACAGTGTTCATGAGATGACGGACAGGGGAGAGTCGCATTATGGTACGCAATAGCACCCGTCGAGCTATCGGCTTCGAGTTGGCCTTAATAATTCTGGTGTTTCCCATCTCGGTAGCCTGGGGGCAGATCGATATCGGCAACTTGGTGATCACGGGCGAGGCTGAAGTCGGCGGTTTACCAAGGTCCTTTAGCGGCGACAAGGCAAAATTTGAAGAGTATCGAGATGTGCCAGAAACCGTGGTCGTGCCCGAACTGCAATTGATGATCGGCGGCAAGAAGGAAGACTTTTTTCTGAAGTTCGATGCCGCTCAGGTCGGACGCGACGATCAAAATTATAAACTTCGATTCGGCCGCTACGGGCTCCTGGACGTCGAACTTGAATGGGAGCAATTTCCACATCTTTTTAGCGCGGGCATCGCCCGCTCACCGTATATTCGAAGCAACGGCGGAGGGAATAACACGCTTGACTTCAAGCCCACCTCGGCAGCCGCCTCGGCGAATTGCGCGACGTCGCCGATGTGCCAATTTTTAACCGATCACGCGAGGCCGGTCGATCTGTCCTTGTTCAACGGCATCGGGCGCGTTAATCTTCGTTATACCCCTACACCGGGTTGGGCTTTCACCGGCAGCTACTGGTCCAACAACAACTCGGGAAAAAGAGCTCTCGGCGCGGCCTTCGCGTCCAGTCCAGGCACCTATAATTTTACCGAGCAGATCGAGCCAATCGATTATCAAACCCACAATATCGAACTCGGCGGCGAATACGCAGGAAACGGCTGGTCCGTCGGACTCAAATATAACGGATCTTTGTTCCACAACAACACGAGCACGCTGACCTGGGACAACCCGATGAATTTGACCAACAGTGTAGGCGGCGTGGTCACCGGACCCTGCACCGATGCGGTCGCGATGAACTTAGGCGCTGGCACTGGACCGTGCCGCGGGCGGCTCGATCTTTATCCGAGCAATCAGGCCCACACTGTTTCTCTTAACGGCGCTGCTGAGCTTCCTTTCAAGACCCGCTTTATGGGCACTGTTTCCTACGGTTGGCGCCTGCAAAACGATCCTTTCCTGCCGGCCACCATCAACAGCGCGATCAACGGCGGAGTCCCGCTGCGTATCTCCAGCAGCAGTCTGGACGGCGACGTCCGACCCCTGATGGTCAATGCAACCCTGGTAAATCATTCGCTGATGGATAAGTTGAATCTTAAAGCCTTCTACCGATTTTACGATTTGAACAATCAAAGCAGTAAGATCACCCTGACCGATGGTTGGATTCTCAACGATCAAGGGGCGCCGCATGACGTCGGCGAGCGAATCACGCCGTTGAGTTATTCCAAACAAAATGTCGGCTTTGAGGCCGGCTATAATTTCGCCAAGTGGCTGAGCGCTAAATTCGGTTATGGTTGGGAGCGGATGCACCGCAACGACGGCGCCGACGTGCGCAACTCCAACGAGCACACGATCGGCCCGACGCTCGATATCAAGCCGGCGCACTGGCTGTTGTTCCGAGCTTCTTATAAACACTCCTGGCGTGATGCTCCGGACTACAATAACAACAGGGAAGCCACCGTCGATACGGCCAACATTTCGCGAAAATTTTACCTGGCAAAGCGGGACCGCGATCGGGTTAGCCTTTTCGCTGATTTCTCGCCGTGGGAAACGGTGGGGTTGCACGCGGGGTTTGAGTTTACCGGCGAAACCTATCCCGACACCACGCTGGGCACGCAAAATGATTTTAATTTTTCCCCGTCGGTTGGATTCGTGTACGCGCCAATGGATTGGCTACGGTTCTTCGGTGATTACAATTTTGACATGTTTACCTGGCGGCTCGACGCGATGCAGCGGTCGAACACGACGCAGAATCCCAACGACCCGGCCACCTGTGACGCCAACTGCCGACTACGGCTTTGGAACAGCCGAGGAGAAGATAAGGTGCATACGTTCAGTCTCGGCAGCGATGTGGAGATTTTAAAAAATCTTTTGAGTTTCCGGATTCAATACACATTTTCCCAAGGTCTCAGCGCGGTGAGCGCGAGCGGGGCTACTTGCGTGCCCCAAGCCCCCGCTGGCGGAGGGTGCACGCAGGCGAGCGATTACCCCAACATTACCAACACCTGGCACGAGTTATTGGCGCGGTTCGAATATCAGTTGCACAAGAACGTCGCGTTACGATTCGGCTACTATTTCAATAAAGCTCGGGACAAGGACTACGGTGTGGATATCATGAAGCCCTGGATGGGGGATGTAATCGATCCGCAGGCATCGGCGAGCAACTTGACCAACCTGCAGCGGTCGATGTTTCTCGGCGATCAAATCAAGGGACCGTTTACGGCGCACGTCGGTTTTGTGACACTCAGATTCAAGTTTTGACAAAAACTCGGGACGCGGCTGCGGTTAGGATGATTCCTCGCTCGCGCCGAGTATTTTTTCATTAGCGCCGGCGGCGGAAACCGTCATTGTCGGTCCGGCGAGCGCTTCGTCCCTGCGCGCAGGTATGTCTCATTGGGTCTCATAGTCATTTCCCCAAAATCCACCCGATCGGTTTTATTATCAAAGTCATAGATGCCACTAAGTCAATTCTTGAGCGCAAAACGAATAGTGAAACCGATAATCAATATCTTGATCTTGGCGGTTCTGCTAATCCGTGATTCGTCCGTCGTCGTAGAGGCTGCCCAACCGGCAGACGATAGCTGCGTGACATGCCATTTAGCGCTCGGAATCGAGAAACTGACCAAGCCCGCCGAACTCTACAAAACGGATATCCATGCGGCCAAGGGTTTTGGTTGCGTGGCGTGTCACGGCGGCGATGGGGCTCTCATGAGCCTTGAGGCGATGGACCGAAAGAAGGGGTACATCGGCAAGCCCGGCCCTGGCCAGGTCGTGGAAGTTTGCGGCAAATGCCATTCGGACGCAATTTTCATGAGGAAATATAATCCGTCTCTGCGCGTGGATCAGGTCACCGAATACTACACGTCGGTGCATGGCAAAAGACTGAAGGAGCAAAAAGATCAGAAAGTGGCGACCTGCGCGAGCTGTCATACGCCGCATGGGATCAGACCTCCCAGCGATTCTCGTTCGTCGGTGCATCCGACGCGTGTCGCGGACACCTGCGGTTCATGTCATGCCAATGCTCAATATATGGCGCAATACAAAATTCCGACGGACCAACTGGAAAAGTATAAACAGAGCATTCATTGGAAAATGATCTCCCAAAAGAGCGATCTATCGGCCCCGACCTGCAACGATTGCCACGGCAACCATGGCGCGGCGCCGCCCGGAGTGTCTTCGGTCGTGAATGTTTGTGGGCAGTGCCATGCGGTGAATGCCGACCTTTTCAGTAAGAGCGCGCACGGCAAAATCTTTGCGCAGATGGGTATTGCCGGTTGCGCCACCTGTCATAGCAACCACGCCATTCTCGCGACCAGCGACGCGATGCTAAGCATGGGGGATAAATCCGCATGCGCGACTTGCCATCCGCCCACTTCTGCGGGAGCAACGCTCGCGGTTAGCATGCTCGCTTCCATCGATCGGCTGAAAATAAGTTACGAAAAAGCTCGAACCCTTCTCAGCGATGCCGAGCACGCCGGCATGGAAGTCAGCCAGCCGTTGTTTGAGCTGAATGAAGCCAAGACTTCGCTGGTCAAGGCGCGCGCGGCGATCCACGGCTTCGACCAGGCGATTCTCGACAAAGAGGTTGCGCCCGGATTGCAAGTTGCCGGCAAGGCGTACGCCCGGGGTATTCGAGCGCTTGAAGAGTTGCAGTTTCGGCGCAAGGGCCTGGCAATTTCGGCGGTGATCATCTTTGCTCTGGTGGTGGGTTTGATTCTGAAAATTCGCCAAATGGAACGCAAGCCGAAATAGAACTAGGGGAAGGTTTTTAGCATGGCCAATGATGATACATCCGTCGCCTTAGATCGCGGACGGCGAAAGTTTCTCAACTGGTTTCTGGGCACAACCGCGGGCGCATTTTTTGTTTCGGTAACTTACCCGGTGAGCCGGTATCTCATTCCCCCTGAAGTCGAAGAATCGACGGCGAGCACGGTCACGTTGCCAATCAAGCCGAATGACGTGAAGGTGAACACAGGCCAGATCTTTCGATTCGGCAGCCAACCGGCGATATTAATCAAGGATGCCAACGGAGAGATGAAGGCGTTTTCCGCGGTGTGCACCCACCTTGCCTGCATCGTGCAATTCCGTTCGGACATTAGCCAGATCTGGTGCGCTTGTCATAACGGCCATTTCGATCTCAATGGAAGAAATGTTGAAGGGCCGCCACCCAAGCCCTTGGAACAATTTGTTGTGAATGTGCGGGCGGACCAAATTGTCATAAACAAGAGAAGCTAATCGGATGGACGAGGAAAACCCCAAGCACGGCCCACTTTGGCTCTGGCTCGATGAAAGGATCGGGCTCAGTGATTTTGCCAAACTCGCCAAAAAGAAACAGGTGCCGCTGCACCGTCACACATTTTGGTATTACTTCGGCGGGATGACCTTGTTTCTCTTCATGATCCAGGTCGCCACCGGAATTCTTCTTTTACTTTATTATCGGCCGAGTGCCGCCGAGGCCTTCGAATCCATCCAGTTTCTCATGACCGAAGTGCAGTTTGGCTGGCTGGTGAGATCAATTCACTCGTGGTCGGCCAATCTGATGATCTTCGCCATGTTCATTCATTTGTTCAGCGCTTTGCTGCTCCATGCCTACAGGCGCCCGCGTGAAATGACCTGGCTTTCGGGCGCGGGATTGCTCGGGCTCAGCCTGGCGTTCGGATTTACCGGCTACCTTTTGCCGTGGAACGAGTTGGCCTATTTCGCGACCCGGGTGGGCACCGAAATACCGGGTGTCGTACCGGTGGTCGGCCCGTTTCTGCGCCGGCTCCTCCGCGGCGGCAATGATGTCACCGGCGCGACGCTGACGCGCTTCTATGGGATCCACGTAGCCATCTTGCCGGCGATGGTCACGGTTATTCTAGGACTGCATCTGTTTCTGGTGCAAAAGCACGGCATGAGCCGGCCGGCGAGTGTCGAAACAGATGGCAGTGAGAAAAAATCCCTGCCGTTTTTTCCTAATTTTTTTCTCCGCGACGTGGTCGGATGGTTGTGCGCTCTGGGAGTGCTTGCCGCCCTGGCGGCGTATTTTCCCGCCGAGTTGGGGAAAAAGGCGGATCCTTTTCAGCCCGCGCCCATTGGGATCAAACCCGAATGGTATTTCATGGCCATGTTTCAGACGCTGAAACTTCTGCCCAGTCACATTCTCGGTATTGAGGGTGAGCTTCTCGGGGTGTTGGGATTCGGTCTGCTCGGCGCGATTTTAATTGCCATACCGTTTCTCGACCGCGGTTCAGCGCTGGGAAAGACTTCAAGCCGTCTGGCTACCGGGTTCGGACTGCTGCTCATCGTTTACGCGTTCACGTTAACTTACCTCGGTTATACGATGAGTCCGACGAAATAGCAGACTCTGCGAAAGGTCATGACAATGCGCAGGTCTGCCGCTTTTTTCAGTCGTGCCAAATAAGCTTGTGTTCAGCGAGTGAGAGCGATCGATCCCAGGGAGACAATATGGATCTTAGTCGGCGCGATTTTCTTAAAGCGGCGGTGACGATCGGCGTCGCGACATCCGG
>CAMLCX010000079.1 GCA_946478635.1 uncultured Pseudomonadota bacterium | reverse complement strand
CGCTGATCAAATCGGTGGCCGAGATCGAATAGTATTTGAAATTGCCCTCTTTCCGCGCGCCGTCTTCGAGCCGCTTCTGGCGCTGAGGCGCCGGCAGTTTGTTGATCTCGCTGTACAACGCTTCGACGGAGGCCGCGTGCGCAACGGAAAACAAGCTGCACCAGAACCCCACAGCGACGGCACCTATGACCAGCGTCTTATACGCCATTTTCCATCCTCCATTTTCGATTTCCGACCGGGTCATTTCATCGTGCAATGGGGATGATAATCCATCTTGCACTTCGCCCCCGCCTGCTTCATCGCCGACTCGAACTCCGCGTGGACTTTGGGGTCCTCGTCTTCGTACTCGATCTGATCACCGCCTTCTTTTACGCTCTTATAGATGTAAGCTTTGCCGCCCGCCTTGGGTTTGTCGCTGCCCCAGCCGATGGCAAGAAAAAACACCGGCTCCGCGCCGCCGTTAAAATGTTGGTGAAACCACATCTCGGGCGGCACGAACACGCTGCCGGGCCCCCACTCGATGCGTTCCATCACTTTGCCTTCCTGCCACATGAGCGAATAGCCGGTGCCGCGAATGATCAACACGTGGATGCCCGGCCCGTGACGGTGCGCCTTTTTGTAAGCGCCCACGCCCCAAAGAGACACGTGGGACTTCACCGTATTGTTCACCATGCGAAACACCGTGCTCTTGGCGCCGCCGCCGCGGTCGAAACCGCTCGAGAACATCTGGCACACGCGCACGTCGGCGATGAAATTGGTCGACCACTGCTGCGCCGGCGCGCGTTGTTTGAAGTAGCCTTCTTCGCCGTTATACCGGTCGCGAAACACAAACGGATTGTCGAAGACAAACTCATAGTTGTTGAAGGTGTCGATCACCCGCGGCGCGCTGGTCATGGCGATGTAGCGCGCCGCTTCGAAGCCGGACGCGTTATGATGCTCATGCCAGGCGTTCATCGGAATCGAAAAGTAGCTTCCCTCCTGCCATTCGAACGTCTCTTTTTTATCGGCAGTGATCCAGATCGACGTCGCGCCCCGCCCTTTAAGGATGTACATCGTCTCTTCGAACAGGTGGCGATGCGCCTTGAGCGACTTCCCCGGCGGAATTTCCGCGACGTACGAGTCGTTGAACCCGCCGGTCCCCTCCAGGTTCAGGAACGCCGCAAGACCGTCGCCGCTCGAACGCCAGGGCGCGAGCTCAAGCTCGTAGAGGTTCTTGACGAACAGGCCGCGATAGGTGGGCAAACCCTCCGCTTCCTTCCACTGCTCATAGGGCGATTTGTAGGCGATCCGCTGTTTGACTTCCTCTTCGACGGTAAGCGGCGTGTTGGACATCGATGTGACCTTCCTTTCCATTCAACAGATCCTGACTAATGTTTCATCCGGCGCTCGTAACCCGCGCCTCGCGCCTCATCCCGACCTTCTCCCGGAGAGAGAAGGATTTGAATCGAAGTCGCTGCGGTTGTGCGCTGCCGAAGCGGCATCTGCAACCAAGCGGGGCTCCTCGCATAAAAGATCGGCGCCCGCCTCAACAAGCTCCTCGCGCGAACCGTAGCCCCAGAGTACGCCTATGGAGAAAACACCGCTGGCGTTCGCCGCCCATACATCCTGCGCACGGTCGCCGATCATAACCGATGCGTCCGGCGACAAGGACTCCGCTCCAAGCAAATGCGCAAGGAGATCTCGCTTGTCTGAGTTCGTGCCATCCAATTCGCTGCCGTAGACGGCGCCGAAAAAAGGCTCGAGCTTGAAATATTCCAAAATACGCTCGGCGAACACGCGCGGCTTTACCGTGGCCACGAACAGCCGCTCGCCCCTTTCATGGAGCTCGGCGAGCGCGTCCGCGATACCGGGATAGAGTTTGTTCTCAAACATTCCCTTGGCGGCGAAGCGCTCGCGGTAGAGCGCGACCGCTTCCTTGATCAGCGCCGGGTTGTCCGCACCGAAGATGCGCGAAAAACTCTCGTGCAACGGCGGGCCGATCAATTTTTCGAGCGCGCCGTCTGCGGGAGAGTTTATTTTCAATGCATCGAAAGCGTATTTGAAGCACGCGACAATACCTTGACGCGGATCGGTCAAGGTGCCATCTAAGTCAAAGATAACATTCACAGCTGCTGCCGCGCGAAAATCATCCTACGAGAGATCTCTCGTTGGATACACCACACGTCTTCTCGGCCGCTCGATATTCGGCAACGACCCGCCAAGGATCGCGCAGGTCTTCCGCGCGGCGCGCCCGCAAGGAGCGCTCCATCAAACGTGGTCGGCGTGCTCGCCTTGGTGCGTCAAGGACAATCCCAGGTTGTCCATCGCCAGCCGAGTATTGATGCCGAGAATCCGCAGCGGTTCGGTGCCGGTATTGAAATACTGATGCCACTGGAACACCGGAATCGACAACACGTCGAGGGTGTCGAAATCATATTCTTTGTCCTCGACGATGACTTTGCCTTTACCGCCGACGATTAAATCGATTTCATCATAAAGATGGCGGTGCGCGCCCGAGCGCTTGCCCGGCGGTATCTCCGCCATCACGACGCCCAGCGCCTTGCTGTGAAAGCCGATGCGCGGGTCGACGACATAAGCAAGATTACCCATGGCCGTCGGTTCGAAGACCAGGTCCTTCTGCTTGACCAGAACTTTACTCTTGCGCCGCAGTTGCTCTTCGTGCATGGCGAAGGCGACCTGCTCGGCGTACATTTCAGCCGCCCGGTTACCCGCCACTTTGCCGTTTTCCACCTGCCCGCCGCCGCCCGGAATCAACGTCTTGCGCGCGTCCTCGCCCTCCTGCGCATAAATCCAAAACTCCGGATAGCGCTCGTCCTCATAGACCGCCTGGCCCAATCCCAAGGACAAAGGCCCGGTGGTCGACGCGATGCGCAGCACCGGCTGGTCGCCGTCATTGATGTGGCGATGCCAGGAAAACATCGGCACGCTCAACAAATCGCCGGGGCCCCAATCGTAGCGCTCGCCGTCGATGATGCTGTGGCCATGTCCTTTAAGAAAATAAATGATCGCTTCCACGGTATGGCGGTGGCCTAGGGTGCGCCAGTCCTGGCCCTCCTCGGTGTGCGGCGGGATTACGTCATACCAGAGACGGTGGGTGTGATTGTTCGAGCCGAGCCGGGCATCGACGACATAGATATGCTTGTGTTCGCCCAGCTGCTTTTCGACATCCCGCCACTTGAACAGGACCTCCTGACCCTTGCGCCGCCCCTGCTCGTCCTTGGCGAAGCGCACGCTGTGCATCATGAGTTCCGTGTGGGTTTCCTTGACTGACTTGACCTCCATGAATTCCTCCTCGTGCTGAAGCCTTTCAGGCGATGTGCGCCGACTCTATAACAGGCCTCCGCGCTTTCCAAGGTTGAGTCGTGGTGGCGGCCGGATTCAATCCGTCAGGCGCTCGCGCGCCGCATTGGAGATGGCGAGCACGGCGGGATGGCGGAGCTTGCGATCGAGAGACACGGCGAAAAACCGCTCGCGCACATTGCCGACCTGGCCGATGACTTTAACGTCGTATTTCTTCTCGACTTCGCTTTTGATGACCGAGGGCGCGACAAAAATGCCCACGCCCTGCTGGCCGAAAACCATCAACAGCGCGCTATCTTCGAATTCCGCGATGATTTTGGGTTGGATATTTTCGTGGTCGAACCATTGATCGAGGGAGCGCCGCGAGGTGGTGTTTCGCGTCGGCAACAGAAACGGCGCGCCGTCGAGCGAGCGGGGAAATCCGCGCCGGTATTTCGCCGCCAGCCTGGCGCTCGCGAAGAGCAAGACATCGCACTCTCCGAGAAGGTGGTGAAACGCCTTGACGTTGATCGCCGGCTCCACCGGCGCATCGGTCAAAACCACGTCGATGTCGTGCGCCGCAAGGGCTGGCAGAAGCTCCTCATTGGTGCCCTCGCGGCAGATGATGCGATAGGCATCTTTGAGCAGCAGTGCCGGCTCGATCAATTGATAGGCCACCAGCTTGGGCATCACGTCGGCAACGCCCACCGTGAGCCGCGCCAGCCGTCCCTCCGGCCGGCCTTTTAACGTCCCCATCATCTCCTGGCCGAGTGAGAAGATCTCTTCGGCGTAGCGAAAGACCAGCTTGCCGGTGTCGGTCAGCGCGAGATGGCGGCCGGCCTTGCGAAAGAGCTTTTCGCCCAGGGCCTGCTCCAGCGTCTTGAGTTGGGCGCTGACGGTCGCCTGCGTGAGCCGCAACTCCTCGCTGGCGCGCGCCACCCCGCCGATCCGCGCCACCGTCCAGAAATAGAGCAAATGGTGATAGTTGAGCCATTCCATGCGGTTTATATACTTTGGTTTTTTCTATGGATCAATAAGAGATTATGAATTTGTCAAACTGTTCAATCATGCCTAATTTGATCCCATGCGCAACGATCTCTACCCAAAAGGATCTCTAAAATGATGAAAGCTACGACCGCCGCCGCCCATCAAGACCTCAGCATCCTGTTCGAGCCGGATGTACTGGCGTCCAATCAATTTCACGCCGTAATCAAGGGCAGCAGCATACCCGATCCCGAACGGAGGCTTATGGTGGCCATTCTGGAGGACGCGGTTTCGTGTCTATCGAAGGACCCGCGCCGATGCCCGCGCCAGCAAAGAAAGTCCTTTGAGGAGGCCCATTCCTGGATCAATGCCAACGATCCAGAAGTTTGGGTCTTCTCGTTTACCAACGTCTGCGAGACGCTGGGGATCGATCCCAGCTACCTGCGGCGCGGACTGAATCGCTGGACCGTTTTGTCCGGCAACCGCTCGGCGGAAGGGCCGCGGCTCAAGAAATATCGATCCGGCGCGCGCCACCGAAAGCTCCGTTTCCGCGCCGCGCTCTGATCTGATCCGCCCTCAAGCACCCCGGCTGGTTCGAGAAAAATATCGAAGAGGAAATCGAAAAGAAGACCTGGCACCCGGCTAGGGCTGCCAGTTCCGCAGTTCGTCGTTGGCGCGCTGGACCAGGCGGAAGTCGAAAACCTCATCGAGCTTGACCGCGCGTTTGACCCCGGCGACGTCGCGGGATTCCCGGATCACCGATTCCATGGTCTCGCGGTCGAGCAGCCCATCCGGCGCCAGCGCGCCGGCGGACATCAGTTCGTAAACTTTCGCCGCGTTAGCCGGCGAGATCTTGGTCCATGCCGAGCTATATTTGATCGCGTCGTCGCGCTGCGCGAGATAGGCGCGGAGGCCTTTCAGCGTGGCGCGAACGACTCGAAGCACTTCATCGGGACGCTTCTCCAGCTGATCCTGCATAACCGAGAGCGATCCGGCAAAGCCTTTCATAAACTTGCCGGCTTTCGCGACCGAATGATAACCGTGGTCCGCCAGCAGGGCGGTACCGTCGAAATTCGCCACCACTCCATGCACGATTCCGGTCATCAGCGCTTGATGACGCACCGCCGGTGTGCCCATGTTGAGCACGACCACATCCCGGTCGGGCTCCATGCCATGCGCCTGCAGGATCGCGCGCACCACGAAGAAAGTCACGCTGCCGCGGTCGGCGACGGCAACCTTCTTGCCGCGCAGGTCTTCAACCCGCTTGATTTCCGGCGCGACCACGAGATCGTAGGGAAGTTCACGAATGAACCCCATCACCAAACGCACCTTGGCGCCTTGCAGATTGGCCACCACGGTGCCGGCGGCAGTGGCGCCGACCTCCCCGGCGAGCAGAGTTTTGACCGCGAGCCCGGCAGCCATGGGAATCAGTTCGACTTCGTAGCCTTCGGCGCGGAAGTATCCCTTCTTCTGCGCCATGATCAGAGGATAAGACGACGAACCCAGGCCGGGAATGCTGATGCGCAAACGAACAGGCTCGGCCGCGCTCGCGGCGGCGGCGAGGGCGAACAACATTCCGAGCATGCAAAACATGCCTGTCGCCCCATGAACTTTCGTTGTGGATGCACGGATGTTGCCTGCCATCGCGCATTCTCCTTATCGACTCGCTGCGCGCACTTCTATTCCTCCCGCTTCGCGCCTGTCAAGCTAAACGCGCGAAACGATTGACAGCGCCGCCGCGGTAGTTGTAGTTGGAAACCAGCGCAAAGTTGTCCATCCGGCGGGAGGTCGCCTATGAAAAACGGATTCCGGATCATCGACTCCGACATGCATATCATGGAGCCGCTGGATCTCTGGGAAAAATATATCGACCCGCGCTTCAAAGAGCGCGCGCCCCGGCCGGTGCGCGTGCCGACGCGGGGCGACCTGAGCCTGCTCCTGGTCGACGGCAAGGAGCCGCGCCAAAACAGCCCGACCTTGGCGCACGACGTGCGCATGATCAGCGGCAAGCGCAACAACACCCGCGGCGACGTCATCGACTTCGCGCGCGAACAAAACTTCAACGCCAAGTCGCAGCTCGAGGCCATGGACATCGAAGGCATCGACGTGGCCGTGTTGTTCCCCACCGCGTGTTTGCACATCATGACCATGCCGGAAATGGATCCGCTGCTCGCCGAAGCGATTTGCCGCGCCTATAACGACTGGCTCTACGATTTTTGCCGGGAAAATCCCAAGCGGCTTTTCGGCGCCGCGCTGCTGCCGCCGCACGATGTTTCGCTCGCCGTGCGCGAAGCACGCCGCGCGAGAGAGAAACTCGGTTTCGTAACCGCATTCCTGCGCGCGACGCCGCTGCCCGGGCAGACCTGGTTCAGCGTCTATTGGGAACCCTTGTGGGCGGAGCTGGAGGAGACCGGCATGACCGTCGGCTTTCACGAGTGCACGAACTCCGGATACTACCCGCACCTCGAACGCTTCGGCACGGGCAACCGCTTGCTGCGCCATATCTGCACCCATGTCACCGGCCAGATGGTGACGATGGTCGATATGATCGTCGGCGGTGTGCTCGAGCGTTTTCCCCAATTGAAAGTCGCTTTTCTGGAATGCAACTGCGGCTGGGCGCCGTCATGGCTGCAGCGCATGGACCGCCATTGGCAGCAGCTCGGCAAGCACGACGCGCCGCTGCTGACCATGAAGCCCAGCGAATATTTCAAACGCCAGTGCGTAATCGGCTGCGAGGGCGACGAAGCGGATATCGGCAATGTCTGCCAACTGATCGGCGACGATAACCTGGTTTTCTCCAGCGACTACCCGCACAGCGACTCGGACTTCCCGAAGGCAACCCAGGAGTTTTTCCACCAGGAGATGCCGGCGGACAGCCGCAGAAAAATATTGTGGGATAACTGTGTTAAGTTTTACGGGATCAACGCCTGAGGCGTGGGACGCGGCGGTCTGATCTTGCCGCCGGCTCCGAGTTCGTTCACGCGTACCCCGGATCGAGAGGTAAACGAGCCATGCCATTTGTCGGCGCCGTGGCCGCTCCCCATTCGCATTTGCAATTATTTACGCGGCCCGCGGAAAACGAAGACTATAAAGCAAAAGTCGCCCGCGGCAGAAAGGCGCTCGGCGTCCTGCGCGAGCAGGTCGAGAAGTCCGGCGCGGATACCCTGCTGGTCATTCATGACGATCATTTCGTCAATTTTGATTTTCGCTGCTATCCGCCCTTTTGTCTCGTAATCGGCAAAGAAGCCAAAGGCAGCGGCGTCATCGATCCCGCGGAGATCGAAAAAATTACTGGCGCCGTCTACAAAAAATATCAAGGCAAGACTTCCTATCAATCCGCGCCCGCGGGGATACCGCAGCATGTGTCGGACTGGGAAGGCGGGGAGAAACCCTACGTCTACCCGGTCGACGAAGATCTGAGCGTGCGCATGCTCAAAGACCTGCTCGCGATGGATTTCGACATGCCATTCACCACCAACGGCACCATGGACGGCGAGTTGGTGTTAACCCAGAACTTTTTAAATCCTCGCGCCGACAAGTCGATCGTGCTGCTGTATACCAACGGCTACGTGCCGCCGATTCCGCACCCGCGGCGCTGTTATGAGCTCGGCAAGGCGATCAGAAAAATCATCGACCGCTCCGAGCGCAAAGTGCTGGTGCAAGCCACCGGCGGCATGTCGCACTTTCCCGGCACGCCGCTCTATGGCGAAGTCGACGAAGAATTCGACAACTACGTGCTCGAATTATTGGCCAAGGGAGAAGCAAGAAGATTGGCGGCACTGACACCCGAAGAAATACTGCGCAAGGGCAATGGGGAATTGGTGAACTGGATCATCGCCGCCGGCATCATCGGCGATGACATCAGGGCCACGGTCGTCGAGTACGTCCGGCTCTGGCACATCGGCCTCGGCTACGCCTACTGGGAGGCCCGATGAGCGAAATCACAACAGATAGGCTGGGCAGTTTTATCGACGAGGCCAGGCACCTGACGACCCAGCTCAATATTTTTGTCAGCGATATGATTCGCGACCAAGATCTCGTCCGCCGACTCGATCTTGAGCCGGAGAAACTGCGGTCAAAATACGGCTTCAGCCAGGACGAGATCGACGCCCTGCGCAAGCGCGACATGCCCGCGCTTTATGGACTGGGATTGCATCCGTTCCTGCTCGTCCGCTTCGCCGGCATGATGGGCATCCTCGAATACTGGAAAGCGCTGGGCGCGCCCGGCAGAAGAGACGGAACGTAATCCGAGGTCTACCCGAGAACCTAACGTTGCGCTGCGAATAGCGCAGATCTGGCCCGTCGGCGAACCGCGGCGACGCAGTCGCCAACGCAATCATGCAAGCTAGGAACAATTTTCATCGGTCAACTCCCAGAGTAGAAAATGGTGACAGACTGCGGCATCTTGCTTGGCCACCTTTCCCCTTTGATGGGGAAAGGCCGGGATGGGGGTGCCGTCTGGGAACCGATCAAACCCATCACCTCTACCTAAGTCCTTCCCCTCGCAGACTGTGTCGCTATCCACGGAGCCCTGCGACAAGCTCAGGGTGAACGGATAAGTCGTTGATATCGCAATCGAGCAACAGCGTTCGTGGTGAGGCTCTCGAACCATGAACGGCATCCGACACGGTCTGTCAACGGGAAGCAACGAGGGGCGCTACCGCCGGTGAGCTTCTTCGTAAGTCGGCATTACACAGCCCTAGCCAGCCCCCAACCGAATTTTCGAAGGGGCGATACTCTAATGCACTCCATATAACCGCGCGCAATTATCCCAGAGAATTTTCTTCTTGGATGGCTCGCCGATCGGCGTTGACAGAAATTCATCGAGCGCGTGCGGCCAGCGGCAGTCGATGTGCGGATAGTCCGTCGAAATAACGATATTGTCGTCGCCCAGATAATCGATCACGTTCTTGACCAGCGCCTCATCAACGTCCATGGAGATAAAACACTGCGCTTTGAAATACTCGCTGGGCTTCTTGCGCAGCGGAATCTCGGCCATGGCGCCCTGCATCTCCCAATACTCGTCGATGCGGTAAAGCAGCCAGGGCAGCCAGCTGCAGTTGCCCTCGAGAAATGCGACTTTCAGTTTCGGAAAACGTTCGAGCACGCCGCCCGCGGTAAAAGCGCTCACGGCGAGAATCTGTTCGACGGGATTCCTCAGCGGATTGACGAGCAGCGCCTGATTTGGATGTCCCTCGAATCGGTCCTTGGAAACCTGCGGCTGCTGCGGGCGCGCCGGCGGATGAAAGCAAATGGGAATGTTCATCTCCTGGGCTTCCTGCCAAAGGGGATCGAAGTAACGGTCGTGAATCTGCCTGCCGTTGATCGGCTCGGGGCAGAGCGACAGGCCCACCGCGCCGTTTTTCACCACTCGCTTGGATTCCTGCACGGCAAGATCAACGTCGTGGAGCGTGATCAGCGCCGATGCCTTGAGCCGCTTCGGGTCGGCTTTGCAGAAATCGGCCATCCAATCGTTCCATGCCTTGCATAGATCGTTGGCATACTCCGGTTCGAAGTTTTCGTTGGTGTGAAGCGGCGAGGTGCGGAACAAAACCGCGATATCCAAACCTTCCTTATCCATCGCCGCCAATTGGGAAACATTGTCGTAATCCCGCGCCAGCGAATCGTTGAAACGATCTGCCATGCGCTTCTCGTGGAAGTCGACCACATCGCTCGGAGCCCGGATCGGCTTGCCGTCGCCGAGAAAATAGCGCGTCATGCCGTGCTTTTTCCGCGGCTCGCCGCGCGGAATGCGCTCACCCCACTTGGGGTTCATGTACTTCGTGTATAAATCCGCCGGTTCGAACACGTGCATGTCGCTGTCGAAAGCGCGAAAGCCATTCTTAGCCATGATTCACTCTCCACGAAGCTTGAATTCTTCTCTCGGCACTTCTTAACACTTCGATTCAACTCAAGCCGGCATCGTTCGCGAAACGCGCCGTGGCGCGAGTTTGGTCGAAATCCAACTATGACGCTTTGATTCGTCCCGGCTCCATGCCATGCCGCTTCATCAACGCTCGCTCGTCGTCGGCGCTCGGCGGCACGGCTCCCGACCATAGCGCCTGCAGTTCTTCGAAGTAAGCGTCCATGGCCGGCGCATGGATGATCAGCAGGCGCGACGGCATAGTCGCGGCGTTGCCGAAGGTATGCGAGACACCTCCCGGCACATGCACGAATGATCCAGGCCGGCCGATCACTGTTTCTTCACCCAGAAAGAACTCGATCTCACCGTCGAGAACGTAAAACGCCTCTTCGCAGTTGATATGAATATGCGGCGGCGGCTTCCTGCCACCAAGCGGCAAAGTGCGTTCCATGAACGAAAACGCGCCGTTGGTGCTCGCATGAGTAGCTTTGAAAAACATGGCGCTGCCGCGCGCGCTGAGCGGCTTGCCCTCACCGGTCTGGAAGACGATCGCTTTGTCTCTCATGTTTGTCTCCTATTTCGCTTGCGATTGATGCATCTACCGTCAAATTCCGCGTCTCACTCCCCCATCGATTGTGATGCAAGTTCCTGTCATGTAACTTGAGCATTCCGAAGCGAGAAAGACTACAAGGTTGGCCACCTCATCGGATCGCCCGAGGCGCTGCAGCGGAATATCGCGCACGCGCGCCTTCAAGAGTTCGTCGAGACTCGTTTTCCTTATGTCTGCCTCGCGCTGCCGATTACGAACTTGCCGCGGTGTCTCAATTGAGCCCGGGGCGACCGTCGTGACCAAGACACCATCAGGGGCATACTCGCGCGACATCGACTTCGTCCAGTTGATCACCGCGGCATTGTTCAACCCCACTGCCATCGAGGTGTTGCTCGGCTCCCATCCGGCGGTGCCGGCAATATTGACGATCCGCCCCCAACCGGCTTGGCGCATGTGCGGCACGACCTCCCGCGTCATTCGAATGAAACCGAGCAGTTTTCCCTCTAACATCTGATGCCATTGCGTATCGTCGATATCGGCAAACTGTATGCTTGGAACACTTCCCGCATTGTTGACCAAAATATGAATGACACCGAAGCGCTGTAGCGCCTCCGCGACCAAGCGTCGAACATCATCCAGCCGTTGCACATCGCAGCGCACCGCCAGCACCTCCGTTCCTGTGTCCTTTATAATCGATTCGCGTGCTTCGGCGAGCAGGCCCTCGCGCCTGGCGCATAGAACCAATCGCGCGCCCTCCCGCGCCAGCGCGCGCGCCACCGCGTAGCCGATGCCGTCGCTCGAACCGGTGACGATTGCCACTTTTCCAGTCAATCCCAGATCCATTTGTTTCCTTTCTAATCACAATCACGACGGATATCACCGCCTACACGATGTCGACTCGCTATCTTGACACGAGTTCCCGCTGTGCCTCTCTAAGAATCGACAGATCCGCAATATCGCTGAAAGACATCTCCCGGCTGCTCTTCACCGTTTTCTTGGTCTCGTCGACGATCGAGCGCAGTCCTTTGTCGCAAACGTTGGCATCTTCATTGTAGACCCGCACGACGCTGTCGTAGGTTGCTGCGGCGGATTCCCGATTGAGCTTGAGCCATTCCGACAAGAACTGAACCGTGCCATCGCGATTGGCGCGAATGTAACGATTGGCTTTGATGCCGGCGCGAATGACCCGCTTGATCTCGTCGGGCTTGTCGTGAATTTTCTTAAGTCCGGCGACCAGTCCGGTCTCCGGCAACACGATCACCTCATCGGCCCGCGCCAGAATGTTGTAACCCTGCTTGCGCGCTTCGAAATCCAACGGCGGCCCAAGTATCGCCGCCTCGACCATACCCTGAGTCAACGCCGCGTAGCGGGCATCGGGCGGGCCCACGGCGAGATACTTCATCTCCTTTTCGGCATCGAGACCGAAGTTCCTGACCATCGCGCGCGCGGCCACATGCGCCACCCCGCCAGGAATGAGAATAGCGATCGTCTTGCCTTTAAGCGCCTGCACGGTTTTGAATTCCGGCCGCGCCACCAGGCCGAGCACCGGCACCGGCACAAAGCAGGCCACGACTCGGACCGGAATACCGCTGAGCGCCGCACTGATCGTCGTCCCGCCGATACCGGTCGAATAATCGATATCCCCGTTGGTCAGCGCCGCTCGGGTAGCAGCCGCCGTGACGCGAACGATCTCAGCCTCAAACCCTTCTTCCTTGAGAAAGCCGCGCTTCTGCGCCAGCGGAAAAGTCATGAACTGCCCGGCGAACCCGGTCATGGAAATTCTAATTTTGTCCGCCGCGTGCGCCGAAGCGTGGAGAAAAACTGAAATTGCTAAAGCGACAAAGAGATGGACCATTCCTTGGGCTCCGATTGTCTTGAACTTGACAAGCTGATTTGGTTGGTTCAACCTGGTAGTGATAATTTCGACTAGAAATTGAACCGGTACTATGTCGTCTTCTTTATCTCCAAGCATTCCCCAAGGCAAAATCGTCCTGACATATGACGACTACTGCGAGTTGCCCAACGACCGCAACCGTTACGAAATACTTGACGGAGAACTTTCCGTGACACCTGCGCCTGCTGCCAAACATCAAATCGCCTTGGGCAACTTGTATCGAATACTGTCCATCCATGTTTTTGCCAACCACGGTGGCCGGCTCATGCTAGCGCCTACCGATCTGATTCTGGCCGCCACGACCGTCGTACAGCCCGATCTCATCTTTATTGGCAATGATCGAAGCCGAGTCGTCACCGAGCGGGGCGTCGAAGGCACACCAACGTTGGTCATCGAGATCCTCTCGCCCACGTCACAGCGTACTGACCGCCAAACCAAGGCCCAGTTATACGCCAAGTATGGTATTCCGCACTACTGGCTCATAGATCCTGATCAGCATGTTCTCGAAGCCTATGAGCTATCTGGAGAGCAATACAATCTCGTCATCAGAGCTCAGGATGCCGATGTGTTTACGCCTTCCGTTTTCCCCGGCTCATCTTTCCAGATCAGCGATCTTTGGGCGTGAGCGTCGGCCAGGAATCGGTTCCAACTCCCTGCAAAAGCAATTTTCGGTGCAGCGACATTGATCGAACGACACTATCTAGTCGCAATCCCCATCTCCCTCAGCGCCTCTCTGATCAGCGAGAGATCGGCGACTTCGCTGAGGGCAACGTCACGGGTAATTTTCAAGGTCGTCTTTCTCTCTTCAATCATCACGCGTAGTCCCGTTTCGCGACTCAGCGTCGATCGCTTTGACGATCTTCGGATAATACTTTCCGGTCGTGTAGTTGTTTAAGGTAATCTTCTTCATTGCCGGCTCACGTCTTGCGCACGGGCGCTGGCGCGGCGCGGGAGGCCCCCCGATAGACGCGCCACCATTGGACTTGGAACGCGTCGTCTCCGAAGCTCTCGTAGACGCGCGCGCGCAATTCGTAGTCGACGTTGTCCACGGTGATTCGTTGTTTCTTTTTCACCAGGCCGTAGAGTTCTTTTTGCAGTAACAAGCCCTGGGAACTTGAAGCTTCGAATCTATCTCTGCATAAACCGAAGTTGTTTTTTCTTACGTACACTTCCTCGTA
>CAMLCX010000078.1 GCA_946478635.1 uncultured Pseudomonadota bacterium | reverse complement strand
GGGCTGCTCAGAATAACGTCGAAAGCAATGCTCAGCCGCCGAATGCCTTTGGCGATCCTGCGGGTGCGTTTCAAGCCCTTCGGGGAAAGCGGACGTCGGGCATCATCGGTCTCGGACGGTTGGTTGTTGTCCGCCGCGATGCCGTGACGCATCAAGTAAAGATTCATGACCGGCCGTTCAGGAAGTTGCCGGAATGTTGCGCCAATGGTCCAAAAATAGGGCAAAGACACGCTTATCGATCTCATCGCGACGGCGGCGGATAGTAGTCAGGGATAGATCCGTGTCGGTATCGGCGCTTGGCGTGGCGGCGATCGGCCAGCGCTCTATCCGGACCCCGTGAAGGTTGGTGCATTGCTTGTGGGCGTCATCGAAGCTGATGACGAGATCGATCTCTTGCATCGGAACCTCCGCCAACCCCTTGCTTTTTTGCCCCTTCATACTGATGCCCAGCTCTTGCATCGCCTGAACCACTCGCAAGGGAATGGCGGCCGGCTTGACGCCGGCGCTGAAGACCCGCGTTTTCGGCGGGGCGAGGTGTTTGGCTGAGGCCTCGGCCATCTGGCTTAGACAGGTGTTGTCTCGGCACAGAAACAGGACAGTTCCTTCGAGGCTTGTTCGGCGCATGGGCATGTCCCTCCTTGGTCACGATCGGTTGTTTTTGCCTTTTTGCATCACCAGATCGATATTGAAGACTTCCTGAAGCAGCCTGCCTTTTTTTTCAGCGCGTTCGATCTCTTCCGTGATCGAAACATGCGCCGCCGCAGCCGTCGAGATCGTCAATGTTTTAGATTTATTGATCGTGCAAGTGACGGACTCTACGCGCTGCTCGCGGCGAAAGTCCAGCGCATCGGCAACGCGCACGATCGCGCTGAGCTTGCGCACGACATCCTGGTCCACCGGCGACAGTTGACTGAAGCCCAGATGTTTTTGACTCGGGTGCGCTTTACGGTGATAGCGCGCGATATTGGCGACCAGTTCCAAATCGAGCTTGTTGAATGACTTCATGCCGGAGCTTTTGATCAGATAGTAGGAATGTTTGTGGTGCTTGCTGTCCGCGATGAATAGTCCGATATCGTGCAGCCGCGCCGCGGCGTGCAGGATGCTCGCATACTTCTCGGAAAGCTTGTGCAGCGGCTGCAGTTGAAAAAAAAGGTTGAGCGCGAGCTGGCTGACGTGCTGGGAATGAGCGACGTCATAGGAGTATTTCTGGGACACCTGCTCCAGCGATTCGGCCCGATCCGCGTCCGAATGCCACACGCCGGAGCCTGGATAAGACCGTTGCAAGAGATCGACCATCAAGCCGTCGCGTAGGCCTCTTCGTGAGACAAACAGATAGTCGAGTTCGATGGCCGACATGAATTCATGCAGAACCGTGCCGCCGGCCACGATGATGTCGGCGCGTTTAGGATCGCCGCTGATCATTTGCGCACGCTCGGCGGCCGGCCGCGCAACGAGAAGGTCAAGCAAAGTCTTCAGACGTTGGCGGCGCAGCACCAGCAACGTTGAGTCTTTACCGTCGCGACCGGAGCGCATGTCGGTCTCGGCGAGAGCCGTCACCGTGCCGCCGCTGCCGAAGGCCATGGTAAACTTTTCCTTTTGGATGCGACGGCTCACACGCTTGAACTGTTTTCTGGCATGCTCCCGCAAGTCCTTGAGCTCCTTGGAGCGCGGCGGATCGACGCTCAGGAAATGCTCGGTTAGGCGCACCGCGCCCAAGGGCAGGCTGAACAAACAAAAGGTGTTCGTGGGATTGGCGACGGTAATCTCGACGCTGCCGCCGCCGATGTCGAGAAACAGGCCGAGCGGCAGATGAAAACGCAAACCGCTCATAATCCCGAGGCTGATCAATCGGGCTTCGTCACGTTCCGACAAGACCTCAAGGGGAACGCCGGCGGACTTGGCCCGGTTGATGAATTTTCCCCTGTCGGAGGCCTCGCGCAGCGCGCTGGTCCCGACGGCGCGGATCGTTTTCACCCGGTAGCGATCGGCAACGCTCTTGAAGTCCTTGAAAACTTGCAGGGCCGCTTCTGCGGCTTGAGGATCGAGCTTGCCGGTCTCAAATACTTTTTGGCCGAGACGCACGGGCTGGCGGTCCTGCGCGACGATTCGATAATGCTTCGGGTGATCGACCGCGGCGATTTGCCAGCGCAGCGCATTGCTGCCGGCATCGACGACTGCAAAATGATTAGCCACTATCTCAGATCTCCTATCATATAACTAAAAGACCTCGGCGGGAGGATCGTTACGAATTAATTAAATTCCCATGAAGTTTAGATTAACGATCTTAAGACAGAATCGTGCACAAACCACCGCTTTGCAAGGCACGACCAGCGAATTGTAGAAGATGACCCAGGTGTTTTTTAGGCGTTGTTTTTCTTGGTTTCAAACAGCGGATAAACATTCGCGGGCATAGTGTTCGCTATTACCGCGACATTCGGACTCGCGGCAATGCTTGGGGCGGCGGCTTGCTCTTCGAGGTGAGAAAGTATTTCGACCAGGACGTTCATTTCGCTAACGGCTTTCTCCAACCGTTCGATATCGGCGTTTACGGCTGCCCCGGCATTTTTCAGAATCGTGGAAAGCTTGAAACAAGTCAGGTTGATGACCGTGATTTGATTGGCCATTTGGTGCGCCAGTCGCTCCAATCCCGCTACTCGGTTGTTTCTCCTCCGAGCTCGAGGAAGGCGGCGCGGAACTAGAGAGGGCACGCGATTATTTTTTGACGCCATGGTCAGTTACTGGAGCGCGGCGACTTTGACCATCCTTCTGTCGGATTGCGGTTCCTCGGGTGGGCGCTGCGCAGCCGGACTTTTATCGCCGTGAAAACTATCCACCATCTTGCGTTCCATGGGCGAATAAATAATCGCCAGCGTGCGCAACCCGCCAAGGACAAAGGCCAACAGGGAAAGGGCGCAAATTTGCAATGGCGAATTTTGATGCTGGTAGAGCCCGATCATGACTTCACGGAGGATAAACACCAGTGTCGCGTCCACGATAAAGGTCAGTTTGAGGCGGTGTTCGCGAAAATACTCCACGAGACTTTTGAAAAGTTCCAAGATAATAAAAAACGTGAGCAGGTGAGTTACGACAAATTCGAAGGCCTCCTTAAGATCGTTAACGACCATTATATTCCACACTTCCAGGAACATCTTGATCAGACCCATCGCAAGCGCGAGCAAAACGAATAATATAAGAACCTTGAAGATCAGATCGATGACCTGGTTGAAAAACTTCATGGCATCGAAGTGATGCCATTGTGTAGAGACGGCGGCGAATAGCATGAGCTTGGTACCTCGACTCAGACGACGATCGATTTTCTAATAACTGGACGATCGGCCTCAGATCGACGCCATTCCGCGACGCGGCTCGGACCGAAACCACGGGACCAACTTGCCGCGCCAGGGTCTTGAGGGTAACGGTGCCGTGATCGACAAAACGGGACAGGGGCTTATGCGAGTTACCGTATCGGTGACGGAGCCAAAGAGACGATGGCGCAGCGGCCGTTGGCGCCGTGGCGACATCACGATAAGGTCCACCTTCTCTTTTTCCGCCAGCGCGGCAATTTGACTTGCCACGGCACCGAGCACCACGCGTTTGGTGGCGTTGGCCACCGTTTTCAGTTCATCCCTATTCGGTTCCAAAAAGTGGATTAGATCGAGACTCGCTTCCGACAAGATGCGATCCGCCGGCCACTTGTTACCGTGGAAACCCGCAAAAGGCCGATCGTCGGAATAATACTCCCACGCGTTCATTTCATTGGCGACATGCAAGATCAGCAGGACTGCGCCATCTTCCGCCGATAACGCGCAGCCATAGGACAAAGCGCGCCGGGAATGTTCGGAGAGGTCGGTCGGTACCAGAATTTTGCTCAAATGTTTCATAGAACCTCCAGTATTAAGCTAAGAGGCATTATCGTGCCTCGTTGTGAGTAACGCATGACGGGACGGTCATTTGTCTGTTAACAACTTCAGGCGGCATTATCGACCTGACAGGGAACCGGCCGGTTGTCCTGCACGGGAAGTAGCACGTCGCACTTGAGACGGTGGCGCGTCGACTCCAGGCAGAACACCATCTTGAGCTTTGGCGCATCGATGGCGCCGAAAATTCCCAGCCGCGCGTTCGAGCCCTCCATGCCGACCCACTCCTCGCAGCGGTAACCAACTTCACTGAACAGGTCCTCGATGTGGTTCTCAGCTATCTTCAGACCCCGACCGGAAATGCGCAGCTGCACCCAGTAGGATGGCTGAATGCCGACAAACGCCGTGAGGTCCTTGAGCAAGGAACGACGCCGCAGCGAAATTTCGATGGCGGCATTGGCGTCGCTCGTGAGCAGAGATTCGTAGAGAAAAAATTGTAAAAACTGTTTTAGCGCGGAATCGTTCCACGGCACCTGCGTAAGCGCGGGCGAAAGCGTTACAAACACCGGCGGCTTTTCGCCGATGCGGTTTTGCGTGACTCTGGTGATCGCTTGCTCGATCACGGAACCGAGATTTACTTTCTGCATAGGGTCCTCCTTAATTTGAATTCGCCCCGATGTTATCGGCGTGGAGGTTACCGGCAGATGAACGCGCTGTTAATTCTCGGTCCGGAATCGCCGATAAAGTCCTTTAGTGCCTGCGCGGCGATTTCGAATTATTCGGATGAAGCGGCGATTTGGCGCGGACACATTCGCGGAATTTCACCAAGCAATCTGCTGTGCTGACTATTGACGGATAAACGATCGGTAAAGGGCTTTGGGGATACCGGGTTGGATGGGCACCTGTTGGCGGCTTGAAGTATATCTTCAAACCTAGAAGCTGCGGCACTTTCAGTGGCGGTGGGCGGGCTCTGCCCGTCGTTAATGGATAAACTCGAGGGCGATGGAAAATGCAAATCAGAAAGATGATCACCCATTCCAGGATCTCCATGCGACGGTTCGAGGCCTGGTTGGAGATTTTCTCGTAAATGCTTTCGAGGGTTTCCAGTTTGCGAAAGATGCTCGAGTCCCACTCGTCAAGGTGAAAGCGTCGATTGACCATTCGATAGACGCGCGCCAAAAACTGATCACCTACGAGTTTAAGACTTCTGCAGCAGCTCGAAAATGTCGGATTGCATGGTGCCGTAGACGACCAAGCGACCCGTCTTTTTTAGGCGCTTCGATGAGTTTAGCATCCTGGGCGAATGAAGAAGTCGGGAAGCACAAAAGGACAAGGAATATAAATCGCTTTGCTACCGAATGCATCATATTGTTCCTCTTCGATGTAGGGGCAACGCCCCTTGTGGTTGCCGTTTGATGCAGGGCAGGCACACATGCTTGCCTCTACACGACGCATGAACGCACCATCGTCAGCCTATTCCCCCCTAGGCTAATAGTTTGCTGAAAACTCAAATTTTGCAGGCTGCTCAAAAATATCTCTGAGACGATTGAGCGCACCCTTCGACCATGCTCAGGGCAATCGGCATATAAGTCTTTTTCAGCAGTCTGCTAAATCCGGTAAAACGTCTTGGCATTGTCGTAAAGGATTTTCTGCTTTGTCGAATCCGTTAACTCCCGGCGGGCAAGCAGCTCGGGGATGTCTTTAAGAAATTCACCGTAAACGCGCTCGTGCGGATAATCGGACGGAAACATGAGCCGGTCCGCGCCGATCACTTGGGTGACGTAGGCCAAAGAGGTTTCTTCCGGTTCGCAAGTGACGTAGACCGGGCAGTCCTTCACGTAGGCACTGGGTTTTTTCTTCATATTGGGAAAGGAGCGGCCGCCGCGGGTTTCGTACTCGTAATCCAGACGATCCATCATGTAGGGGAGCCAGCCGCAACCCGCTTCGAGAAAGGCGAGCTTCAGGCGCGGAAACTTTTCCAACACGCCGTCGCAAACAA
This sequence comes from uncultured Pseudomonadota bacterium, assembly GCA_946478635.1. The sequence goes on along the minus strand of CAMLCX010000078.1, from coordinate 7,893 downwards.
TGCTGGTAAATTGAATCATCAGCGGAAAGGGATGTTCCAGGGCGTGGACTTGACCTTGGTCTTCGAAAAAATCAAAGCCGAACCCGCGACTCGGCGCGCCGTGAATGCCGAGGGGCACACCGAGCTCTTCGGCGGCGCGAAAGATTGGCTGGTAATCCGGGTGGCCGAAGGCTTTGTTCGCGACCATGGCGGATGGGAGAAATGCCCCGACCATGTCGAGTTTCTCCACGGCGTAGCGCAGCTCTTCAGCAGCGGCCTGAGGATTTTGCACGGGCAGGACGGCGACGCCTTTGAGGCGCGAGTCCTTTTTTCTGTAGCGCGTGTGAAACCAATTATTATAAGCGCGCGCTAGCGAACAAGCCCAATGCGGATCTTGCACTAAACCGATGGCGAGAGCCGCGGTGGGATAAAGCACGGTGCTCTCGAGTCCCATGTTGTCGACGAACTTGATCACGTCCTCGGGTCGCGTTTCGGTGACTTTATCGGGACGCCCCGCCCCCAACCCGCGCGGCCAACCGTCTAAAGAGGGGAACAAAGCGTAGGCGCGCGCGCGCCGCATGCCGCGATACTTGCCTTCGAAGTATTCCTCTATCTCTTCGTGGTTTTCATAGATATGGCCATCGGCGTCGATGACTTTCGGGCGCGTCATAAAAAGCCCCCCATTGGTCTCGGCGGACCCTAGACCGTGCAAGATTTTGTGTCAAGTGAATCGTCGGGGCGATGCATGGACCGCCTTTATTGATCGTTGCCTGGGGCAGCGGTTCTGCGGTAGGTAGTAGAAAATCAATCGTTGAGCGAAGGGAGGATCGGATTATGACCCGGAATGGTATTCCCGTCATCGACGGCGATGGTCACGTCATGGAGGATTGGGACGCGTTGTTGCAATACATGCCGGAGCCCTACATCAAGAGCGGCCGCTTCAAAGGCCGGATCTTTCCGCCGTTGGATCATTTGCACTCGGCCAGTTTGTTTCAGCTCGTTCCCGGCGCATTCCGGCAGGTCAGGGAGGACGGATGGCTGGAGTTCATGGAGGACGTCGGCATCGAGCGCGCCGTGCTTTACAGCACCGGCGGTTTGGCCTTCGGTAAAGTCATCACGCTTGAGTTTGCCATCGACGTGGCGCGCGCCTGGAACAACTGGTTCGCCGGTGCTTATCTAAAAAAGAGTCCGCGTTTTCAGGGACTGGCGCTCATCCCGCTTCAGGAACCCGAGGAGGCGGTAAAAGAAATGCGCCGGGCGGTAACCGAGCTTGGTTTCTGCGGTGTAATGCTGCCATCGACGGGCTTCAAAAGTCACCTGGGCAGCAAAGAATATTGGCCGGTCTATGCGGAAGCCAGTCGCCTCGGATGTTGTATAGGAGTGCACGGCGGCGCGCACGAAGGACTGGGCATGGATTATTTGACACCCTACGCGCCGATCAACGGCCTCGGCCATCCGTTCGGGCAGATGGTAGCGTTCGCGGGTATAATCTTTAACGGTTTGTTCGATAAATACCCAAACCTGCGCATTGGATTTATGGAGGCGGGTGTCTCCTGGCTGCAAACCTGTCTCGAACGCTTCGAGCGCGGCTGGGAAACCCACATCCAATACGATCCGCGGCGAGAATACATTCAGCTTCAGCAAGGCGAGAATGTCAGTGCGTACATACGCCGGCACATCGAGGCAGGAAGAATCTTTATCGGCTGCGAAGGCACAGAGAAGGCGCTGCATCATTTAATCGAAGCCGTGGGCAACAAGCCGTTCATGTTTTCCAGCGATTTTCCTCATGAAGTGAACAACGAATACTGTAAACACGAGATCGAAGAGATTATCGAAAACGAGCATCTTACCGACGAAGACAAGCACGCCGTGCTGCACGGCAACGCCGAGCGGTTTTACGGCTTGAAGCCGCTCGGTTAAGAAACGCCCGATTGCGACTCGCCTCTTTACCATTCTTAGTCGATCATGTTAGGTTTCGTTCCAACATTCAATTCTCGAGGAGTGAATCGATGCGCATCATTGAAAAAGCATTCGCGACCAAAGACCATGGAGTAGCGGGGTTCCTGTCCTATCCGGAACGGGCGGAGCCCGGGCCGGCGCTGTTTCTGATCCATCCGAAGGGCGGGCTGGGAGAATACATCAAAACTGAAACACGAAAGTTTGCCAAGCTCGGTTACACGACCTTTGCAATCAATGTGTTCGAACAGTTGGGCTATCCCGAACCGACGCACATCGTTTCCGGATCACAAATCCAAGCGAAGACACCGGACCCGGAATTTACCCGCGTGCTGACGGAGGGGTGGCAGTTTTTGCTCAAGCAATCGACGGTAAACAAGAGTCGCGTGGCAGTTTGCGGGTACTGCATGGGCGGGCGCATCGCGATTCATTTCGTTGCCGCGACGCCGGAAGTTCGCGCCTTCGTCGGCTACTATCCAACGGTTCGAGCGGAACCGGATTCACCGCTCAGACCCGTTCATCCCGCGGTCAGTGCGAGAAAGATTCGCTGCCCGTCAATCAACCTGTACGGCGCCGATGACGTGACTACTGTGCTGCCTGTGCAGGAACAGATGTGGCAGGCTTTCAAAGAAAACGGCCAGCCCCTGGAGTGGCACTTCTTCCCGTTCGGTGGTCACGGCTACGTCGATCCAGGGGCGCCGGGTTACAATGCTCACACCGCGGATCTGTCGTGGCCTTTGGTGGTCGACTTTCTCGAGCGGCACCTCAAATGGAACTCGCCTAAAGTGGAAAATCCCAACGTACCTGCGTAGCGAATTCATTTGGCCGTGATTGCTTAAAACACAATCGCGGACACGGCGAATTTCTTGCGCCATGGACCAACCCATCTGCGGCCGCCGTGAGAGTTATGGCGCTGCGCGCCTTATGGGTATTGGTGGTTACGCCTCTCAAAGCTTAACGCGTCCGATTGTATTGATAATCCTCGCGCTCGGTCGTGCCTACGCGCAGTTCGGCGGGCAGCGGGGGACGGGTGGCATTCACTTTGGAATGGACGTCGAGCGCTGCTTGATCTTTCCAGCGTTCCAGGAGCGTCAGCTTGTCGGGGTTGACGACGCTTTGAAAGACTTCGAACTGCTCGCACCCGGGTTCTTTCATGATGTCGGCGCAGCGGCCTTTGTATAGCTTAGCCAGCTCTGAACCTTTGCCGGGTGCGGCGGTTATGGTTACGATGAGTCGAACTGCCATATTGTCTCCTTTGTGTTGTGAAGAAAACTTCAAGGACTATCGTTCAGGTTCGAGCATCGTGTCAAGGAGCTTGGGGCGGATGTGGCGGAGGGGACAAGAGATTCAAGAGTGCGGCCGGTCAGCGCATCGACCACCAGCCGCGATCGATGGTGCGGGCGCAAAAACGGCGCGGGGACTGGAGCTCTATTTTGGTGCCGTTGATATAGGCGCCGACTGTGAAGCAGATTTCAGTGCCGCTCAGGCGGTAGTTGGCGAGGGAATCGAGAACCACTTCATTCATGCCGAGGGACACCTCGGACTGCAATTCAGGCGTAACGGGTTTTTGTGTTTCCGCCTCGACGACGTCGAGGGTGGTCTGGCAGACATCGGCGCTGTCCGAGCGGATAATGGCGCGCCAGGTGTCGATCTTTCTTGCTTCGGGGAGCGGATCGGGGGCCATGGCGAGAGACACGAGTTCGAGGTTGGGCGTTCTGCCGCAGGTGCCCAGATACGGGCTCTGTGCGACTCCGCAACTTTGCAGTATTGCAGCGAGCGCAATGAAAGCAAACGTAAGATTACTGAGCCGGTTCAACTTGATTTCCTTTGGAACACCGCGCTGGAAGTTATTTAGCCATGGAGCGTAGCACAGGTTCGAGCGTTTTCCACACGTTGGCGGCGACGATTTGCTGGCCTTTGGCGGTCGGATGAATGCCGTCGGGCAGATTAAGCTCGGGCACGCCGCCCACGCCTTCGAGAACGAAGGGGATGAGCGGCGCCTTGTTCTTCCTGGCGAGATCGGCGAAAACGGCTTCGAACTTGTCGCCGTACTCCCGGCCCATGTTGGGCGGCACTTTCATGCCGGCGATGATGATTTTCGCTTCCGGATACTTTTCCTTGGTTCGGTCGATGATCGATTGAAGATTTTTCCGCGTCCCTTCCACCGGTAGACCGCGCAAACCGTCATTGCCGCCGAGCTCGAGAACCAACACTTCGACGCGGTTCTTTAATAGCCAATCGAGACGGGCCAAAGCGCCGGCGCTGGTGTCACCGCTTTGGCCGGCATTGACGACTTTGAAGCGCCAACTCTTGGCTTTGATCTTTTCTTGAATGAGCGCGGGAAAGGCCTGCGCAAGCTCCAGGCCGTTGCCGGCAGTGATGCTGTCGCCGAGAAATAAAATCACTCCGTCTTGCCGGGTGGCTGCCGCCAGCATGCTCAATAACAGTAAAAAGAACAGAGCGCGGGCCAGACGCCTTCCGATCGGTCCGAGTTGTTTCAGGGTCATAAAAATTCTAGAGTTGAAGCTACTCAACCATGCACCGCCGGTTACTTCTTTTCCTCAAACATGACTAATTCGATTCTAAGCGTAGAGCATTTGAGCAAGTTGTTTAAGAGCGGCGATCGTCTCGTCAGCGTCTTGAGCGATGTCTCTTTCGCCGTCGAAGCGGGCAGCACCTGCGCCATCGTCGGCCCGTCGGGCAGCGGCAAGACGACGTTGATTGCCATTTGCGCCGGGCTCGAGCGGCCCAGCGAAGGCTCGGTGGCGCTCGATGGCACCGTGTTGGAGAGCGCCAGCGAAGAGCAGCTTGCCCGGCTGCGCAACCAGTCGGTGGGATTTATCTTTCAGAACTTTCAATTACTGCCTTCCCTCACGGCGCTTGAGAACGTGATGGTTCCCGCCGAGATTCGCGGCGAAAATCGCGCGCGCGCGCGAGCCGCCGATCTCCTTAGGCAAGTCGGGCTCGACGGCCGGTTGGATCACTATCCCGTTCAGCTTTCCGGCGGCGAACAGCAGCGCGTGGCGATTGCGCGGGCGTTCATGAACCAGCCGAAAATTTTATTCGCCGACGAGCCCACCGGCAATCTCGACGCGGACACGGCCGCCGACATTATTAAATTGATCTTCGATCTCAACGCCACGCGCGGCACGACGCTGGTTTTAGTTACCCATGATCGCGAGCTCACCCGACAGGCGAGCCGGACAATCCGTTTGCGAGGCGGGAAACTGGCGGCTGAGAGCAACGGCTCGGAAATATCCCAGACCGGCACGTAGGGTAATTGCTCCAGCGCGGTTTGGATGCGGGAAGGCAGCAGGGCAGGATTGGAATAGGTCGGCCGGGTTAATATGAGAGGCTTGTTGAAAGGCTGGGTCTGGCGGCTGGCGGTTCGCGATACGCGGCGCGGTTTGCGGCCTTTGCTGCTTTCCATGTCGAGCGTGATTCTGGCCGTCGCCTCGGTGGTCGCGGCCTTTTCGTTTCGCGACAACTTGCAGACGAGCATTCAAACTCAATCGAAGAGTTTGCTCGGCGCCGATCTTTCGCTCGATAGCCGCGAGGCGTTCACGGCGGAGGACGAGGCTCTGTTTCGTTCCATCGGCGGCGATCAGTCGCGGCAGATCGGTTTTTCCTCCATGGCTTACTTTTCCCGCACCGGCGATTCGCGCCTGGTACAGGTGCGCGCGGTCAGCGGCGGCTTTCCTTACTACGGCGCCCTGGAGGCGGAACCGGCGTTCTCTCGGAGCGATTTTCAGCGCGGCGCCAACGTGCTGGTCGACGAGAATGTCATGCTGCAATTCAACGCTCGGGTCGGGGATCGTCTCAAAATCGGCGAGCAGGAATTTCGCATATTCGGCAGGCTGCGGAAAATTCCCGGCGAGAGTCTGGCGTTTTCCTTGATCAGCCCGCGCGTCTACATTCCGATGGCCTACCTGGATCAAACCGGCCTGCTGCGGAGGGGCAGTTTGGTGCGCCATCGCATCTATTTCAAACTGCCGGCGAATACCGACGCCGACGAGGTCGTGAGCAAACTCGGCACGGACCTCGAGCGGCTGAGGCTGCAGGCCGATACAGTAAGCCGGCGCGTCAGCACCATTGCTGAGTCGACTGAAAATCTGGCGCGCTATCTGACGCTGGCGGTGTTTGTGGCGGTGCTGCTGGCCGGGGTCGGGGTCGCCAGCGTGGTCCATGTCTTTGCCCGGGTGAAGGCGCGCTCGGTGGCTTTGCTGCGCTGCATCGGCGCGGGCCCCGAGGAGACGGTTTGCATCTATGTGATACAGATCCTCTTTCTGGCGCTCATGAGCTCCATCGTTGGCGCTCTTATGGGCATTGCCGCTCAATACGCGCTGCCCATCGCGCTTAAGGATTTTCTGCCGGTAACGACCGTCATTACCATCGCGCCGGCCGGAATTGTCGCGGGTTTTATTGTAGGTCTGGGCACCGCGCTGTTGTTCGCTTTGATTCCATTGGTGCCGCTGCGCCGAATTTCGCCGCTGCTGGCGCTGCGCGCATCCTTCGATACGGAACAGCCCGCCCGCGATCGACTCGTATGGATATTGTTCGCGCTGGTCGCCGCCGGTATCTGGGCATTTGCCGTCTGGACCACCGGCAGAATTGTCTCCGGTTCGTGGTTTACGGTGGGAGTGCTGGCTGTCTTCGGCGTATTGTTCGCGCTTGCGCGCGGCGCATCGGCGCTGTTGCGTAGATTCGCCCCCGCTTTCTTATCTTTTGCCTGGCGGCAGGGTTTGGCCAATTTGCATCGCCCAAATAATCAAACCGCCGCGGTGATGGTGGCGATCGGTCTCGGCACATTTTTACTCGTGACACTGTATAGTTCGCAGCGCATGCTGGTTTCCCAGGTGGCCGGGCGCGCCGGCGCGGGCGAGCCCAATCTCGTGCTTTTCGATGTCCAGCGTGATCAGCGGCCCGGCATCGCCGAGCTGATTCGCGCCCAGGGCCTCTCGCTGCGCGAGCAGGTTCCGATCGTCACCATGCGCTTGATTCGCGTGAAGGGACGAGGCGTCGAGGAGCTGCGCGCCGAGGGGAAGATTCCTTCGTGGGCGCTGCGCCGCGAGTACCGGTCGACGTACCGGGGCCGGCTGACCGAGACGGAGGAAATCATTTCCGGCGCCTGGCAAGGGAAGGTCGCGCCGGACGCCGACCCGATCCCCGTTTCCGTCGAGAAAGGCATCGCGGAAACGTTGCGGGTCGGTTTGGGCGATGAATTGCAATTCGAAATTCAAGGCGTGCCGCTGAGGACGCGGATCGCAAGTCTCCGCAAGGTCGACTGGCAACGGGTGCAGCCGAACTTCTTCGTAGTGTTTCCTGAAGGCGTGCTCGAAAGCGCGCCGCAGTTTTTCGCCGTGGTGGCGCGGGCCGAGTCCGCTCAGGCGGCGGCGAACCTGCAGCGCGGCGTGGTGGAGCGCTTCCCCAACGTCTCGGCGATCGATCTCAGTTTGATTCTGAACACGCTCAATTCGATCCTGTCCAAAGTCTCGGCTGCCATGCGCTTCATTGCGTTCTTCACCATCGTGACGGGCTTTGCCGTGCTCGCCAGCGCGGTTCTCGGCAGCCGCGCGCAGCGGCTGAGAGAAAGTATCCTGTTAAGGACCCTGGGAGCGCCGCGCGCTCAAATCCTCGGTGTGGTTGCGGCGGAATACTTGCTGCTCGGCGCCACGGCGGGAGTAGCGGGCACAGTCCTCGGCATCGGCTCCACCTGGGCTCTGGGCTTTTATTTCTTTGGCGCGCCGGCGGCGATTGCGCTCGGACCGGTGCTGACGATCCTCGTTCTGGTGACCACCGCCACCGTCTTGGCCGGAGCCGCCGGATGCTGGGGCATCTTTGCGCGTTCGCCGCTCGAATCGCTTCGCGCTGAAGTGTAAGAGAAAGCGTTCTCGCTCGATAGAAACGCCGGCCGCGTTGAGAGCGCTGCAGTTTCATCATAGGATTCCTATAACCATT
>CAMLCX010000077.1 GCA_946478635.1 uncultured Pseudomonadota bacterium | reverse complement strand
CGCTGGCGCCGGACATCCGGCTCGCCTCTTCCATGGACGCGTCCATGCGGCGAAAAGCAGGTGTCATCAGCATAACCTTGGTAGAAATGCCGTTGCCGACCACATGGACCCAAATGATTCCCCAAAATGAATAGATGTCGAAGTTGAGGCCGCTCACCCAGGGCAATTGCCGCAGCCAGGAATTAATCAGCCCGGTGCTCGGATCGAGCATCAGCATCCAGCCGAACGTGGTGGCGAGGCCCGGCATAAAAAAGGAAATCCAAAAACCGAACTCCAATGCGTTAGGAAAGTAAATATTCGTGCGCGCCAGCAGCCAGGAGATAAAAATACCCATGGGCAACGCGACGATCTGCAAAACGATGCCGATCCTGACGCTGTTCCAGAGAGAGCGCCAGATCCCATATTCGCTGAATGCCTCGCGCCAGGCTTTGAGGCCGTACACCGGCGGTTCGGCGATGGTCGCGGTATTGAAACTGTTGATGAGAATCAGCGCGAGCGGGTAGAGCACATAAAAGCCCATGAAGCCGATCAGCACGGCCATAAGCGCAGTGCCGCCGTCCAACGGAGGCAGCCATGAGCGCGTGAGCACTCGGTCATTTAAGGTTTCGGTTTTCGCCATGGCTTACCCTGCCGCGCGCCAGCGAGGTTTTAGCGCGTGGGAGTCTGGAGTTCAAGGACAAAATGTCCGACAGAGGTGGTCTATTTCTGCGTGCAGCCCGGATGATACGGCATGTTGCATTTCGCCCCCGCGGCTTTCATCGCGGCTTCGAAGTCTTTATGAATCTGTGGATCCTCGTCCTCGAACTCGATCTGGTTGCCGCCCAGTTTAAGGCTCGTGTAGGTGCCGCCTTCGCCGTCGGTTGAGCGCAAAAAGCGGTAACGCCAGTTGTTCCAACGCAAGGCGAGATAGCGCGCCGGATGCGCCCCGGAATTGAAATGCTGATGGAACCATTGATCCGGCGGCACGACGACGCTGCCCGGCCCCCAATCAACCCGCTCGGTGGGCTCGCCGTCTTTCCACAAGACCGAATAGCCCTGGCCGGAAAGAATAATCACATGGGCGCCGGGGCCGTGGCGATGCCCTTTCTTATAGGTGCCCACGGGAAATTCCGAAATATGCGCCCCCATGGTGTTGCGCGCCAGGTCGAACTTCATGTTCGTGCTGCCCTTGCCGCGCTCGCTGTAGTCCGTGAGCTTGATCGTGTGGGTGTCAGGCACGAAGTTGGTGGTCATGAAGAACCGCCCGGTGATCGTCCCTTCGCCGTTGAAGTAGCCTTCGGTGCGCGGATCGAAGCGGTCGGTGAAAACGTAATCGCTGTTAAAAATGTAATCGCTGTTGTGAAACAGATTCATCATGAAGCATGAGTTGGTCACCGCGAAGTAACGCGCGGTTTCGCTGCCGCTGGCGTTAAAGTGCTGATAGTCGGCGTTGATCGGTATCGCGAACATGCTGCCCGGACCCCATTCAAAGGTGTGCTTTCTCTTGCCATCGCGCTGCCACACCGTGGTCGCGCCGTAGCCTTTTGAGACGTAGACCATTTCTTCATACATGTGCTTCTGCGGTTTGGTCTTGCCGCCGGCGGGAATCTCACAGACATAACCGTCGTTGGTGCCGCCGGTGCCGTCGAGCACGACGAAGGAACAAGGCACGCCTTTTAAATCCCAATGCTCCACCGGGACGGTGTTCACGTCCTTGACGAAGAAACCGCGAATACAAGGAATCCTTTGCTCCGCCTGCCAAACCTTGTAAGTGTCGAGCCGCTCGGGCTTGAGATCCACCGGTTGTGTGTTCATTTCGGCCATTGAAACTTCCTCCTGATGATTTCCGAGATGCGTCTGATTTGTGACTGATGTCGTCCGAGTGTTACGCGAAAGCGAAACCTAAAGGCGAAAACCTCAGGCCACCTTCTTTTCTTTGGCAAGAATCCCGATGCGCTCGTTGACGACGTCGAATTCGATTAAACGATTCTTACTGGAATCACGCACCACGCCGAGGGGCTCGCCGCCACGGCGCACGACCTCGATTTGCTCGCGCAGGATTTTTCTCAGCAGAATGATACCCTCATCGCCGACGCCCAAATGCTCCTGAGTGCGATCCGTCGGCGCGCCTTGGGTTTCCCAGGCCATGGCGTCCTGCACTAACACCTGATCGAGCCGATAAGCCCCGTTGTCGTCGCGAATGCGAAAAAACTCCCAGGGCGTATCGCCGTCCGCCGGCGAGAGATCGGTCTCATTGGGCGAAAAGTACACCACGAATACCTGGGTATGGGCATCGTCCACCGGTACGCGGATTTGCAAATTATGGCGCACTCGACCCGTAAGCAGTTTCTCTCTGAACACGTGGCGCAAGGTGCTCGGAAATAACAGCGGATGCTGGTCGACGACCGGGGCGTCGCCGGGTTTTCTTCCGGGCGTGACGCGCCGTTTCATGATGCCGTAGTCGAACGGCGTGAATTGATGTTCCTCTTCATAATGGTCCACTGTGGGGGCTAAATGCGCCGTGTCGCCGTGCAGCCAAAACAGATGCGATGGGTCGACCGAGTTTTCCGTCGGCTGGAGCCAATTGCAGTTGTAAATCTCATGCTTCTCGATCCAGCGCGTGCCATCCTCCCACACCAGCACATCCCAGCGCGGCAGCAATGGCCGCGGCTCGGGGCCGAGATAGGCCCAAAGCAGTCCGCCCAGGCGTTCACACGGATAGGCGGTGTGTTTGATCTTATCCTTGAATCCGCCCTCGATGGGTTCCGCGGGCTGCTCCAGACATTTTCCGGCGCAGTCAAATTTCCAACCGTGATACGGACAACGAATGCCTTCCTCGTCGACACGCCCGAAAGCTAATGATGCCTTGCGGTGCGGGCACTGTTCGGCAACCACGCCATAGCGGGCGCTTTTGTCGCGATAGACGACGAGGTTTTCCCCCAACAGGCGAAACGCCTTGATCGGCCTCTCCTCGGTAAGTTCGCCGGCGCAGGCAACCGGCATCCAATAGCGCCGCAAGAATTCGCCACCCGGCGTGCCGCGACCGACTTGGGTCAGGGTTTCGTTTTCTTCTCTTGTCAGCATACGGCTCTCCTATTTTTTCTCCTGGGCCGCCATAATCTCTTTGGCCAAATCGAAGATCGGCTTCATGTCGCCGTATTCGGGTTTCACCACGTCAAAATATTTGACGCCGGGCTGCAGGCGGTTGTCCGGCAGTATGTTGTCTTTGGGAATATCGATGCGCCGCGAGTTGGCCGGGTCGTCCACGTCGCCGAGCATTTGCAGCGCGATCTGGCCTTTGCGCGATAAAAACCAGTTGAGAAAAACTTTTGCCGCGTTCGGGTGCGGCGCTTGATTCATCAAGCTCAGCGATCCGCCGCCCGCGGAAAAGCTCGATCCTTCCTTCCACCGATTGGTGTCGAAATCATCCACCGGCAGACCCTGATTCTTGGCGCGCATGGAATCCTTGCAGCCCATGCAAATGGCAAATTTCCCCTGCGCCAGCCAGTCGGTCATCTGGCGAAAATTCTTCGAGTAGGTGATCTCCATGCCGCCAAAAAATTTCTTCATGAACTCCGGCCCCAACTCGGGGCTGTAGTAGTAGAACTGCATGGTCGCGCCGAGTCCGGTGTCGCGCGGATCGAGGGAAACGATTTTTCCTTTCCACTTGGGATTGAGGACATCCTGGTAGGATTTGAATTCCTTGGAATTGACCTGGTGCGTGTTGTACGCCAGTTGCGCGTTGCTCGGCGAGCCGATGAAAGCGAAGATAAACTTCCCCTCAGGGTCGGCGTAACGGTGCTCGTTGCCGTACCATTTCGAAGTATCCGTAACTTCCGGAAGGATCAGCGCCGGCTTGAGCGGGTCGAGAGCCTTACCTTTATAAAGGGTATTGAAGAGACTATTGGTTCCACCGCTGTAAACGTCGGCAATAAATCGGCCGGCGCGCCGCTCGGCCATGATGCGGTTGGTGAGCTCATTGCCGCGACCCGTGACAGCGACAACGTTGATTCCGGGAAATTCACGCTTGAAATCCTGCAGCAAGCCTTCGTATCGATAGATATAGACTGTAACCTGCCCTTCCTTCCTGGCAGCGGCCAACGTTTGCTCCCAATCCCTGCGCCAATCGGTCTGGGCAGCCTGGCCGACGGCGACCACGCTCAAGAGCAAAAAACTAATGACGATAAATTTAAAAATTTTCATGTGATCGTCAGCCTTAAAAACTACAGTCTGCGCAACCGCAAACCATTGCCAATTCTCGCCATCTTAATAGCAATCGGCGAGTTGCATGGCAATCGAGTCGCGCGCCAAGATAGTTTAAGCATAAAGCTTATCGATGAAGCCGGAGTGGTCGAGCGCGCGCAGATAATGCAGATCCCATAGCGCCATGGGACTCTGCTCCTCTGTTTCGGGCGTTTTTAAACAGCAAAGTCTGTAAGCGTTGGCCACCGCTTCATGCTCGGGATAGGGCTTGGGCAACAGTTTGGCAACGTTGCGGTACTGGACGTTCTTACACTCGGGCTCACGTTGACGCAGGCCGTCGAGAATGGCTTCAGTCTCGCCGCGGCGCGTGCGCGCGAAATGAATTCCCATCACCTGCGCTTTCACCAACCGCTCGGCCAACCCTGGTTTGTTTTGTAGCGTGGTAAGGGTGGAGGTCAGCGTCGGCCCGTTGATCATCGGCAAACGATCCAACGCCAGCGCACGCAGTCCGGCCTGTTCGAACTTATCGGTGTTGCCGGTGACAAAGATCGCATCGACCTTGCCGTTCTTGAGAGCGTCCATTTGCATCGCCTTGAACTCGTTGTTCGACTCCGAAAGCTCGACCCACTCGACGTCGGCGAGCTTCAAACCTGCGCGCAGGACATAGAGCATATGATTGCCGCGCGGGTGATGGTAGCCGCCGATCGAATCGATCAAGGTCGTGTCACCGATCCGCTTGCCTTTCAATTCGGCGACGCTTTTCACCGGCGCGCGCGTTACCAGCCGGTCGTTGACGCTATTCGAAGGGGAAGACAAGCAGACAATCGGCTTGCCGCGCTTGACGAGCAGGTAAGGCGAGATATGATTACCCGAAACGAAATCGACATCGCCGCCGAATAGCGCTTTCTCCGCCGCCTCCGAGCTGTCGCAGAATTCGAAGGTAACCTTGAGCCCATTCTGTTCCCATATCCCCGACTTCTCCATCACCTCCCAAATCGGCAAATGCGAATGCGACCGATAAAAACCGCGGATTTCCATGGTTTTTGCTTCAGACATTATCTTTTCCTCCCTATTATTTTATCTTGTCCCCTCGCCCGCCCAGCGGGAGAGACTTAGGGTGAGGGCAATTTGTAAACAAGAGCCCTCACCTCATTCCTCTCCCCGAGGGAGAGGAAGTAAGACCCCATGCTCAGTCACTCATCCAGTTTTTTGCTTTGTGTTCTTTGCGGCCAATCCTATCTCAATATTTCCTGCAATAACTTTTGCACCGGCTCGGGATCGAGAAATCCCACCACCGCGTATTGTTTTCCATCGACGCGTCTGGCTTCCGGCAAAACATCATCCTTGGGGATATCGATGCGCATGGAATCAGAGGCTTCGACTTCCTTCTGGTTCATCACGTGCTGCCAGACCATCTGTCCCTGGCGCGACAGATACCAATTGATAAATACCTTGGCGGCATTCGGATGGGGCGCGCGGTTGAGCAAAACGATCACGCTGCTGCCCCCACCGCCGACCGATGCGCCTTCTTTGATTTGATCCGGCGCGATGTCATCGACAGGCAGGCCTTGCTTCGCGGCCTTATCGATATCCCGGCACAAAAGACACAGCGGGAATTTACCGCTCGCCAGCCAGTTGGTTCCCTGGGCGCGATCGCGAAACAAGGTAATCTCGGTTTCCTTATAGAGTCGCCTGACAAACTCCGGACCGACGTCGGGCCGATGATAGAGAATCAGAATCGGTGTCGGCGGCGCCGAACTGCGCGGGTCCATCGCCAAGAGCTTTCCCTTCCATTTTGGCGCCAGCAGATCCCAATAGGACTTGATCTCGCCGGCGCTCATCATTTTCGTGTTGTAGGAAAGCCCGGTCGAATTGATCGTGCCCTCGAACTGAAAGAGATACTGATTTTCCGGGTCGGCATACCAATGCTTGCCGCCGTACCACTTGGCCCCTTCGGTGACTTCGGGAAGAATGAAACTCGACGCGATCGGGTCCAACGCCTTGGCCAGATAGAGCATGCGCGGCCCGTTGGGCCCGCTTGCCATCACGTCGGCGAGAAATTTGTCGGCGCGCCGCTCGGCGCTGATGCGAGTCATCAGATCCGCCGCCCGGCCGGTGGCGGTGAGCACCTTAATGAACGGAAATTCTTTATTGAATGCGGCAATGATTTCGGAATGGGTGATTTCCTGGCCGCCGTAAAGCGAGAGCTGGCCTTCTTTCTTTGCCGCCTCGATCACTCGTTGCCATTCTTCTTTCCATTTAGGTTGTTCCGCGGCGTTACCGAAGGTCCCCAGTATGGAAAGTAAAACTGTCAAGACGAATTTTTTCACCCGGACTCCTTACGCATTACCATTTTCTCCGTTCATCGTTTCCGCTGTTCCAACACCTCTTTGACGAATTTACTGATAGGTTCTTGATCCATCCACTCGGCGCGGTCGACGAACGGCGCGCGACCATCGTCGACTTCCGGCCGGCGATTGCCGCGCGGCACTTTATCTTTGGGAATGTCGATGCGCATGGAGTCCGGGCCATCGTTGCCCTGGGTAAACAAACGTTGATAGGCCATCTGCCCTTCGCGCGACAGCAGCCAATTTAAACCGACTTTGGCGGCGTTGGGATGGGGCGCTTTGTTGATGAATGCCACCCCGCCGGAGCCGCCGGTAATATAGGTGCCCTCTTTCAAGTGATCGGGCTTGAACCAATCCACCGGCAAACCTTGAGCCTGCATCAAGTCCAAGTCCATTCGCGAAACCGGGCCAAAGATCGAGATTGCATACTTCCCTCCCGCCAGCCAGTCCCCCATCTGGCGCGTGTCTCTGCTGATCACAATATCGGTCTCGCTGAGAATCCGCCTGATAAACTCGCGGCCCAAACTTTTGTGGTGATAGAAAAACCGCGTCGCATCGCCGGAGCCGCCCTGGGTCGGATCGTAAGCGACGATCTTTCCTTTCCACTTGGGATTGAGCAAGTCCCAGTATGATTTTATTTCCGCCGGGTTCACCAGCTTGGTATTGAATGCCACCACCATGCGATTTTCACCGTTGAAGTTGAGCAGATACTGATTTTCCGGGTCGACATATTGGTGTTTGCCGCGCCACCACTTCGAGGCATCGGTAACTTCCGGAAGAATAAGCTGGGGCGGGATCGGGTCGAGAACCTTTGCTTTGTAGAACACGTTGTAGCCGGTCGTCATGCCGTTGAGATAGAGATCAGCGAGATATTTATCGGCGCGCCGCTCCGACATCAGCCGCCTCGCCGCGTCCGCGCCGCGATTGAAAACCCCGGTGATTTTGATCTCCGGGTACTTCTTGTTCAGTTCGCCAAAAAGCCCTTCGTATTCCGGGCTGCCGTAAAGCGTCAGCTGCCCTTCTTTCTTCGCCGCAGCAACACTCTGTTCCCAATCCGCCTGCCACTTTGCCGCTTCACCGGCCTGCGCCACCACCGACACAAACAACGCGACCACCACCACGATCCTGGCTCCCCATCCCCAATCCAAAATCCAAAATCGAAAATCCAAAATTCGTTTTTCCATTACTCCATTACTCCAATCTCAGTATGTCCTTCCACTTCTCATAGGTTTTTCTGCGCGTCTCCTCGGGGAAATAGCAAGTCTTCGCGTACTGCTCTTTCCAGTGATAAGGCTGGCAGGCATCGATGATCGCGACGGAGTTAGTGAACTTGCGCGCGGATCGGGCATCCGGCGTAATCCGCGGATCGAGCGGTGTGCTCCAGGCGTCGGTGATGACATTGATCGCCGTCGCCGGATCGCAGCGCGTCGCCAGGGCCCACAAGACATCGTCGATGTTCGACGGATCGACATCCTCGTCGACGATGATGACGAAACGGCGGTGATAGCCGTAGGTCGAGCCCAGCAGCGCCATCGCGGCGCGCTTCACGTGGCCGCCATATTGCTGCTTGATCGAGATCGCCGTGATGTAGCGGGTTTGATATTCCCATACGCCTTGCACGTCGGTGACGCCGGCCTTTTCCAGTGCCAGCCAAATGTTCGCAGCGCTCAGCGGCACCGACTTGCCGGAGATTCCCGGCGGCATGCCGAGGATGATCGGATCGTTGCGGTAAAGAACAGTCCTAACTTTTACCACCGGCTCATTGCGCGTGCCTGAAGCATAGTAGCCGGTCCATTCGCCGAACGGCCCTTCCGGGCGGCTGTCTTCTTGCGGCGGCACGATGAACCCTTCGACGCAGAGTTCCGAAGTCGCTGGAATCGGCAAGCCCGTCTCTTTGCCGCGGACGACCTTAACCGGTTCACCGAACAACCAACCGGCAATTTCCAACTCCGACACGCCCCAGGCTTCATACCAACTCGCCACTTTGGCGAGAATCGGATCTTGGCCGAAGCTGATGACAACAGGACAAGGCTTGCCCTGTGCCCAATATTTTTCCCGAATCATTCGTCCATGCTTGCCGGGCGAAATCCAAATACCCAAAGTATTTTTGTCGTGGACGCAGACACGATAAGTCCCGACATTGGTCCACTTGCCGTCGGGATCTTCCATGATCACCATGCAGCCCGTGCCGATGTAACGTCCGCCGTCATGCTCATGCCATCGCGGCGTGGGAAATTTGAGCAGATCGACTTTCTCATCGCTATCGACGTTCTCGGTGATCGGACCACCGGCAACCTCGACAGGTCCAAGCGGCATTTGGCTCCCGAGCTTTTCTTTCCACGAGCGGATGATATCCAGCCCCGTTAATTTGGGGTCGAGACCAAAAGCTAAAGCCGTAGTCGCCGCCGAACAGACGGGATTGGTCACGACGCGAAATCCTTTGGGATAACCCTTGATGCTGTCGAACAAAACGATTTTCGGATGGCTCGCCCGCGCCGCCACTTCCGTGATCGCGCCGAGCTCCAAATCCCAATCCGCGCCGTTCACATGACGCAGCTCCCCGAGCTTGTCAGCCGCGTCGAGGTAACCGCGCAAATCTTTGTAAGCAAGTGAACCTTCAGATCCCATCTTCATTACCAAATTTAGCTCTTCCCCGCCGCCTTTAGCGCTTCGCTAACAATAGCGACGATCGGCTTCATCTCGATCCACTCGGATTTGCCGGTTGTCGCAACATTATTTGCGTGTTCTCTTCCTTACTTGGCGCCTTTGCGCCTTTGCGAGAAAACATTCCGGGGCGAATCCGGATTTGTCTCCCGCCAAGGCGCAAAGGCGCTAAGGTTTTGGACTAAGATTTCCCCGCCGCCTTGAGTGCTTCGTTCATAACGTCCAGGATCGGCTTCATCTCCTGCCACTCCGGGCGGCTGGTGTCGAGGTACTTCACGCCTTCGAAGCGACGTTGCAAAATCGGTATCTCGTCTTTAGGTATGTCGATCCGCAGGGAATCGGTGGGATTCTCGGTTTTGAGCATATTTTTCTGCAGCGCGGTCTGGCCTTTGCGCGACAACAACCAGTTGATGAAAACTTTCGCGGCGTTGGGATGGGGCGCGCGGTTAACCAGCCCGAGGGTACCGAATTGCTGCACCAGGCCGGCGCCTTCCTTGAAAACACCCGGGCCAAAGGTGTCCACCGGCAGTCCCTGCTGCTTGGACACGTCGACTTCGCAAAAAAAGCAGATCGCCGCCTTGCCAACGGCAAGCCAGTCGCTTCCCTGGCGGTAGTCTCTAAACAAAGTCGTGTCCATTTCGCTGTAGAGTTTGCGAATGAACGATGGCCCGACATCCGGCAGGTAGTAGAACAAGCGCGCGTTACCGGAACCGGGGCCCGGCACGCGAACGTCCCGCGAGATGATCTTCCCTTTCCACTTTGAATTGAGCAGGTCCCAATAGGATTTAAAATCCTTCACGTCGACCAGCTTGGTGTTGTAGCTCACCGAGCCATAGGTCGCGGTGCCGACGTAACTGAAAATGTATTGGTTTTCCGGGTCGGCATAGTGATGCTTGCCCTGATACCACTTGGTCACGTCGTTGATCTCGGGGAGCAGCAGCGCCGATTTGATCGGGTCGAAGACCTTCGCCGGAAACAACTGTTGGTAGGTGGTCACGCCGCCCGCACTGACCACGTCGGCGAGAAATTTCTCCGCGCGCCGCTCGGCGAGCAAACGCTGACCAATCTGGCTGCCCCGACCGGTGATCGGCGCGACTTTGATTTCCGGATACTCTTTTTGGAAATCCGGCAGGTTCTCTTCATAGCCGCTGATATAAATCGATAGCTGGCCTTCCTTCTTGGCCGCTTCGAGGATTTTCTCCCACTCCACTTGCCACGCAGGCTTGGCTTGAGCGGCATGGGATCGCTGGTCGACGTTCAGAGATAGAATCGCTACTAAGAGCATAACGACTCGGCTTGTTTGAAATCTTAATAATCGCATATTGCTGCACTCACTTCGCAGAATTGCCGCCGAGCACGATCTTACCTCCTTCCCCTCGACGGGGAAGGATTGAGGAAGGGGTGCCGATCATTTTCAATGATGTGTGCAGCACCCCCATCCAACCTTCCCCCGTCAAGGGGGAAGGGATAAAAGGTCGCAACATTCGCGAAACTTTCACGATTTGTCTTCGTCCGACCACGACCCACGAACACGATCACAATCTCAACTTTTCCCCGCCGCCTTGAGCGCTTCGTTCACAATCTGGAGAACGGGCTTCATTTCCTGCCACCCCGGTTTGCTCGTGTCGATATAGTTGACGCCGTCGACCCGCCGGCTGAGAAGCGGCACATCGTCTTTAGCAATATCGATTCGCAGCGAGTCTGGCGGGCTTTCGGAATTGACCAGCGTCTTCTGCAAAGCGATCTGTCCTTTGCGAGAAAGCAGCCAGTTGACGAAGACACGCGCCGCATTGGGATGCGGCGCCTTGTTGACCAGGGTGACCGTGCCGAACTGCTGCACCAAACCGCCGCCCTCCTTGAAGGCCGTTGGCCCGAAGGTATCCACCGGCAGTCCCTGTTGCTTCAACACATCGACGTCGCAAAAAAAACAAATGGAATATTTTCCCACGGCGAGCCAGTCTGGACCCTGTCGATAGTCGCGAAATAGATTGATATCCATCTCGCCAAACAGTTTGCGAACAAAGGATGGACCGAGCTCAGGATGATGGTAGAACAATCGCGCGTTGCCCGATCCCGGCCCGGGCACGCGAACGTCTCGCGCGATGACTTTTCCCTTCCATTTGGGGTTGAGCAAATCCCAGTAGGATTTGAAATCTTTCACATCGACCAGTTTGGTATTGTAATGCACCGAGCCATAGGTGGCCGAGCCGACGTAGCTAAATACATATTGCCCCTCAGGATCCGTGTAATGATGTTTTTTCTGATACCATTTCGAGGTGTCGGTCACCTCCGGAAGGAGCAGGACGGGCTTGATCGGATCCAGCACCTTGCCCGCGTGCAGCTGTCCATAGGTCGTCACGCCGCCCGCATTGAAAACATCCGCTAGGAATTTGTCGCCACGCCGCTCGGTAAGTAGTCTTTGCGCCATCTGCGAGCCACGGCCGGTGACCGCGACTATCTTGATCTCTGGAAATTCCTTTTGAAACTCCGGCAGAACTTCCTCATACCCGCTGATATAAACCGCCACCTGTCCTTCTTTCTTTGCGGCCTCAACGATTTTTTCCCATTCCGCCTGCCACGCCGGTTTGGCATCGGCCGCGCGCGCAGGGGCGTCGGAGAGAGTAGCTGCAATAAATCCGAAACTTCCTGCAACCAACAGAGTCAAAACTACCAAGTGAAATCTCTGAGCCAAGTAAATCATCTCTCGATCACCTCATTTTGAATGTTATGCCGACCCGACAATCGAATCCCCCTCCTTCATCCTCCCCCGCTCGCGGGGGAGGAAAGAGGTGGGGGTGTACTTATCTCAGCTCGCTTTTTTCTGCGTGTAACTCCACTCATAGTCACGATCGCGATACGCCTCGTCCGGCATCACTGACTGCAAACCCTTGCGCGCCAACTCGGACTCGAACTTCTGGCGAATCATCGAGTCCTCGTCAACATATTCGATCTGATCGCGCGCGCGGTCTTCGATTTTTTCGCTGATGCCGCTGAGCCCGCGCGGCGGATGGATCGCCAGGTAGCGGGCCGGCGCGCCGCCGATATTGAAATGCTGGTGAAACCAGCGGTTCGGCGGCACGAACAAACTCGCCTCGTGCCACGGGATGATAATTTTCTCGCCGCCCTCCGGCCACATGATCGAGTAGCCTTCGCCGGCTGGAATGACGATCAGATAGCCGGGGCCGTGGCGATGGCCTTTCTTGTAAGTTCGCGCGGGAAAGACCGACATATGCGCGGAGATCGGCGAGCTGGGAAATCCTACCCACACCACGTGGCCGCCGGCGCCGCGCCGCTCGAAACGATCGAGCCGGTCCCACGCCCTCATGTCGGCGAAGAAATTGCCGAACCAGATGTTTCGGCCGTCGCGCGTGGTGCCCGGCTCATTGAGAGTCACGACTTTGGCTTCGGAATAAACCTCGCGCGCGCCCTGGCCATAGAGCAAATCGTAATCGACCAGCGGATTGTTGAAGAAATAATCCGGATCGGGCAGCACCGACATGGCCAGCGGCAAATAGCTGCAATGCAGCAACTTCACCGGTTGGTCGCCCTGCATGTTGCTCAACTGGCAATGATAGTTGCCGGGAATCAAAAACATCGCGTGGCTTTGCCATTCGAAGATTTTCTTGGCGCGATCGCCGGCCCAGATGCTCGCGACGCCGCGCCCCTGCAAGACGTAAACGACTTCATCGATCGCAACCCGAAACGACGCCAGGGTTTTCCCCGGCGGGATCTCGGTCACGTAAGCGCCGGTTACGCCTTCCTGGCCGGCCAACTGAATAAACGCCGCGTCGCACTCGCGCTCGGGCCAGTAGCCCAGCTCCACCGTGCGGCAGTCTTCGATGTAATGACCGCGATGAATCGGCGCACCAGTCGATTCGATCCAGTTTTCATAGGGCGTCTTCCTGTCCCAAAAATTCGCCGTCGATCTGGCCAAGCTTGCCTCCGTTTATTTTTGTCGGCCTCTCACCGGCATATTCTGGATTTCTTGTGTAGGGGCAGGCCCCCGTGCCTGCCCTTCGAACGGGCAACCACGGGGGGTTGCCCCTACCTCTTCTTGGATTGCGCCAACGCCTTCTCGACGACGTCCTGAATCGGCGCCATGTCCATATACTCCGGCTTATCTACCAGTATGTATTTGACGCCGTCGACGCGCCGCACTTCGCTGCGCACCATGTCCTTTGGGATATCGGTCCGCAGCGACTCTTCAGAATTGGTGGGCGTGTTGGCGGCGCGCTGAAGCGCCGTCTGACCTTCGCGAGAAAGCAGCCAGTTGACGAACACGCGGGCGGCGTTGGGGTGCGGCGGCTGGTTCGGCATTACGATAGAACCCATGTTGCCCGCGGAAATTGTCCGGCTCTCTTTCCACTTTGCCGTGCGAAATTCATCGACCGACACACCTTGAGTTTTAGCCTTGAGAATTTCCGAACAGAAAAAGCAGATGGCGAACTTGCCGGCGCCGAGCCAATCCGTCGCTTGACGGATTTCTTGAGTTAACGTTACATCCATCTCTCCATAGAGGCGCCGAATGAACTCAGCACCCAGCTCCGGCGTGTGGTAATACATCCGCAGGCCGATTCGTTGGCTGCCGGAAATCTTCGGATCGCGCGAGAGAATTTTTCCTTTCCA